>DATFCK010000512.1:0-2607 GCA_035253185.1 Chthoniobacterales bacterium
TTCGGCTGTATTCGGTCGATTGACGATCTGCCGGACGAGAAGACATTAACCGGTTACGTTCGCAAAGCCGCCGAACTGAACAATTCAGGAACAAGCGTGCCTGTTCGCGACAAGCCAAGAAAACGGCCGCCAATCAAAGTGCCGGCGGATCTCGCCGGCGCGCTGGCCACGAACAAGAAGGCTAAACAGACCTTTGAAAACCTCAGTCCCAGCGGAAAACGGGAATACGTGGAATGGATTGTGGGGGCGAAGCGTGCTGAAACCCGTGAAAAGCGGCTCAAGACCGCCATGGACTGGTTAGGCCAGGGCAAACCGCACAATTGGCGGTATTTGAAGTAATCGGGCGGTTAGGCCTATTGCTGGAACCGCACCGTTCTCGTTCAATTGCCGACGCCGCCGGTTAACACCTCAAAGGTGTCATCCTGAGCAAAGTCGAAGGATCTCTCCTACTTCGAGTGGCGTGTTCCGCATTTGCGAGATCAACGCTCCACCCGGTCGCGATCCCGGGATGACATAGCTATGCGTTACGGGTGATCCGGTTTCAACGCCAGTATTTTTTGCAACGCGTTGGCCTAGCCACAATTGTTGCCCGTTACACCCGGTCAAACGCCTGATCGAGCACCTCCAACAAAAAGTCCGCGTCCTGTTTGGTGACGCACATTGGCGGCGAAAACCGGATTGTTTGTCCCCACAGGCCGCCTTTGCCTAACAACAGGCCCATCTCTTTGGTGGTCTCCATGATCTGGGCGCATTCTTCGCGGGCCGGCTCTTTGGAAGCGCGATCTTTCACCAGTTCGATGCCCAACATCAAACCCTTCCCCCGGACATCGCCAATCAGGTTGTGTTTTTCTTTCAGCCTGGCCAGGCCTTGCAGCAGATGATTGCCGATGTTGAGTGAATTTTGCTGAAGCTTCTCCCGGTCGATCACCTCGAGGACCGCTTTACCCTGTGCACTTACGACCGGATTACCACCGAAGGTGTTGAAGTGCGTCCGAGCAGCCAGAGTGGCCGCAATCTTTGGTGTGGTTACAACTGCGCCTAACGGACAGCCATTTCCGATTCCCTTGGCCATGGTCACGATGTCCGGTATCACATCCTGAGTTTCAAAGCCCCAGTAGTGGCTGCCGGTTCGGCCAAAACCGGCCTGGACTTCGTCGGCAATGCAAACGCCGCCGGCGGCGCGCACGTGTTCGTAGGCCTGCTTGAGGTAACCATCCGGAAACACCACGCATCCGCCCACGCCTTGTATCGATTCGGCAATAAACGCGGCCACGCTGCCCGAAGTGGCAAAATCGATCAGGTTCTTTATGTCGGCCGCGTATTTTTTGCCGGCATCGGCATCGTCACGACCCCACAATCCGCGATACGGGTCGGGGGTGATGGCATGGTGCACTCCGAAGCTGTGGGGAACGTTGAATTTCCAAGTGCGATGCGACGTTAGTCCCATGGTTAGGGCGTTCCCGCCGTGATAGGCGTTGCGCAACGCGATAACGTCGTAGTTTCCGGTGTAAGCTCGAGCCATCAACAACGCCAGATCGTTCGCTTCCGATCCGGAATTCACGAAATAACCAACTTTCAGGTCACCCGGCATTTTCGCCGCCAGCTTTTCGGCGTATTCGGTGACGTTTGGCTGGAGGTAAATGGTGGTGGAATGCTGGAGGAGTTCATTTTGTTTGCGGGCCGCTTCGACGACTTCGGGGTGACAATGGCCCACGCTGACCGTCACGATTCCGCCCAACGCATCGAGGTAACGCCGCCCCTTTTCGTCCCACACATATTGCATGCGTCCTTCGACCACCATCAGCGGCTTTTTGTAATAAAGGAAAATGCCTGGATTCAGGTATTGCTTGCGCAGGCGCAGGATGTCATCGGCGGACGGGCCGGAATATTTGACCGGCTGATGATCGAACGGCGGAAGATCAGGTAGTTTCATTTTAACGGTTTATAAGAGACAACATTCATCTCACACCTTTGCGCCCGCCGCTACTTCGTTGGAATGAAACAAAGGGAGATTGCCTCTGTTTTTATCGAGCGCGTAACGAAGCGCGAGATAAAGCGCGAATGCAATCGCAAACCCGACGAACCAGGCGTAGTCGTAAAGTCGCACCAGGAAGGACGGAACGGAATCGGCGCCGATCAGTTTCACTGTCACTAAGAAGCCAGGCAGATTTGGAAGGATCGCAAGTAAAAGTGAAACGACTGCAATCAGGCTGAAGCCGTGAGTGAACCGGTATTCGGCATTAGGCTGATAAAGCGCGGCAAGATGGAGCTTTCTTTTCCGCCAGACATAGTAATCGGCGATCATGATGCCTCCAATCGGACCAAGTAACGCGCTGTAGCCAACCAGCCAGGCAAAAATATAGCCGGAGGGATCCGCCACCAGTTTCCACGGCATCATCAGGATGCCGATGACGCCGGTAATCAAACCGCCGGTGCGAAATGAGATTTTGCGCGGAGCCAGATGGGAAAAATCGTTGGCCGGGCTAACGACGTTGGCGGCAATATTGGTGGCCAGGGTGGCAATGCAAAGCGCGAGCATGGCCACGACCAGAACAATCGGATTGCTGAAACGGGTAAGAACATCGACCGGATCCCAGATGGTTTCCC
>DATFCK010000513.1:0-5684 GCA_035253185.1 Chthoniobacterales bacterium
TCCCTGCTGCGTAATTTGCCCCTCGTTCATCAACACGATGTGATCGCCCAGATACGCCGCTTCGGCCAGATCGTGAGTCACCAGGATGACCGTTTGCCTGAGCTCGCCGAAAATGACCTTGAGATCTTCCTGTAAACCGGCGCGCACCAACGGATCCAGTGCCCCCAACGGTTCATCCAGCAACAGCAACTCGGGGGAAAGCATGAGAGCGCGCATCAGGCTGACTCGCTGGCGCTGACCGCCGGATAGTTCGGCTGGGAAACGGTCGAGCAGATTCTGCGGAAATCTCGTTAGGCGACACAATTCCGCCAGTCGTCGCTGCATTTCGTCGTCCGGTTTGCCGATGTGGCGCGCCATCAAGAGCGCGTTTCCACGGGCGGTCAGGTGAGGGAACAGGCCGCCTTCCTGAATCACATAACCGGTGCGACGTCGTACCTGCGTAATGTTGTCGGGTGTCAGGACGGTGTCGTCGAACCTGATCGTGCCCTGATCCGGTTGCAGCAATCCGATAATGAGCCGCAACAAGGTTGATTTGCCGCAACCGCTCGGCCCGATCAGGACCGTTGTCTTGCCGCGCTCGATCGACAAAGTCGTGGGATGGAGCGCGGGGGATTCATCATAGCTTTTTGCGACATCAGCGACTTCTACCAGCGCATTCACATCGATTGCAGCGGCGTTTTAGGAGCGCCGAGCAGTTAACATCGGCGGTCATACACCGCCGCTACACAATTGAATGGCACGATGTCGGTTCTAACTGGCGACGGTGAAGTAAAAAAGGCCGAACAACTTGTCGCGATCGGTCCAAAGACGCTGAAAACGGAAACCGGCGGCACGAGCGAGAGCATTGAATGCGTCCGGAGTATGCTTGTAGGAATATTCCGTGACAATCCGTTCGCCTTTGGCAAAGGCGAATGCATGTTCGCCGATGTGAACGGTCTGTTGAGCGGTGCTAACGAGATACATTTCGATGCGCCCTTCCGTTCGATTGTAGATCGCATCGTGTCGCCAGTTCTCGACGGCAAAATCCGCGCCCAACTCGCGATTCGCGCGGTTCAGCAAGTTGAGGTTAAATGCGGCGGTCACTCCGGCACTGTCGTTATACGCCGATTCAATTACAGCCGGATCTTTCTGCAAATCGACCCCAATTAACAAACCGCCATCGTGACCGACCAACTCGGCTAAACGAGCAAGGAACTGCGCAGCCATCCGCGGCTCAAAGTTGCCGATGGTCGATCCCGGAAAATAAATCACGCTGCGAGACGAAGGAGGACGCGGCAACGGCAGATCGAAGGGTTCGAGATAATCAGCACAGATCGGAAAGATGCTCAGATCGGGAAAGATTTTTCGAAAACGGGCGCTGGAATTTTCGAGTTGTTCCCGCGAGATGTCGATAGGCATGTAAACGACGGGATGATCGAGTTCCTGCAAAAGGATTTGAGTTTTGGTGCCGGCGCCGGTGCCCAAGCCGATCAATTCAATCCGGTCGCCTAACGTCGCCGCGATATCCTTACCCTGAAGGCGCAGGATCTGAAGTTCGGAGCGAGTGATGTAGTATTCCGGCAGATCACAAATTCTTTGGAAAAGTTGCGCACCCGCGTCGTCGTAGAAAAACTTACACGACAGGCGGCGGGGACTTGCCGACAAGCCCTCAACGGTCTGATTGAAAAAACTGTTGGTTTCGGCTCCGGCGTGAACCAGCGCCTCATCAGTCTGAGTTGATTTCATTCGGGATCACGGGCCAAACGGATTCCGGTAAATTGCCAGCGTTTTTCGGGTTGAAAGAAATTTCGATAGGTCGGCCGGATGTGCGTCTCGGAGGTGGCACAGGAACCGCCGCGGAGCACGTATTGGTTACACATGAACTTGCCGTTGTACTCCCCTAGCGCGCCGGGTTCAGGTCGATAGCCCGGGTAGGGCGCGTAGGAACTGCGCGTCCATTCCCAGACATCGCCGAAGATCTGGGAGAGACCGGTTTGAGCCGTCCCGTTCACGCTTTGAGGATGGAAATGTTCCTGCTCCACAAAATTGCCGGCGATTGGTTGTTGGTTGGCCACATGTTCCAGTTCGAACTCGGTAGGCAAGCGCGCGCCGGCCCACTTGGCGTAGGCGTCTGCCTCGAAATAGCTAATGTGCGTAACCGGTTCAGACCGTTCGACGGGGCGCAAACCGGATAGAGTAAAATTCCACCATTGCCCGTCACGTTTCTGCCAATAAAGCGGCGCCTCCCAGCGCTGTTCGTTCACCGTCATCCAACCTAACGATAGCCAGAACTCGGCCCGCTGATAACCTCCCGCTTCCATGAATTCCAAATATTCGCCGTTCGTTACCGGACGCGAAGCCAGGGAGAATGCCGGGATCAAAGCACGATGTCGCGGGCCTTCGTTGTCATATGAGAATCCGTTACCGGCATAACCGATCCCGGCTATCACTTCGTCAAACCCTACAAATGTGACCGGCGGGACGTTCCTCGTGCTGGTCTCGTTTTTTCGCTCCCGAAATACTGGATGAAGCGGATTTTGGGCAAACACGTGCTTGATATCAGTCAGCATCAACTCCTGATGCTGTTGCTCATGATGAATGCCGAGAACGATAATTGGTTCGAGTTCTTGCAAGACCTCATCGTTAGCGTCAGCAATCAGCTCTGCGACTTGGGCATTGATTCCGGCGCGGTAACGACGTGTTTGATCAACGGTGGGGCGCGATATGAGCCCGCGCAGGTCCCGCCGGTGCATGTCCCCCGCCGCGTTATAATAGGAATTGAACAGAAAGGCGTATTCCGGGATTTCGGGCTGGTAACCCGGTATCCATTTTCTCAGGACGAAGGTTTCGAAGAACCACGTCGTGTGAGCAAGATGCCACTTTGCCGGACTAACGTCTGGCATCGATTGGACTACGCAGTCTTCAGCCGCGAGATCAGCAGTGAGAGCTTCGGTAAACTCGCGTATCCGCAGAAATCTTGTGACCAGGCTGCGCGGAACCGGATCGGCCTGCTGGCGTTGAGCAGCCGCTTTCGGTTTCTCGGTTGCGGCCGCGATCGCGCTCAAATAATCCCGCCCTCCTGCTCGAGTTCTTCCTTTCTGGCCTCGAGCATTTGATCATGGACAGCCTCGTCTACTCCTTCCGTGACCAGGTGTTCGCCGACAGATTCCTCATCGCCATCCGCGCCGGACCGGTTCACCCGATGCCCGCGATCGTCCGGTGTCATCTCCCAGTCTTCCTGCATTCGCGCTGCCTGCTCGGTTTCTTCCGGAGCCGAGGGCAATGTGTCGCCCAGTAATTCCCGCCGCGCCTGGTCCCAGTCCGCATCGGTGAAGTCGTTAGGGTCGCGTTCGTCGATAAGGGCAATCTCGCGAGCTCGCTTTTCCACCTGTTCGGGAGTAGGTGCGCCAACTCCAGCGCCGTGGACTGAAATTTTTACCGGTCTTTGTGAAGAGTCATCCATATTAATAATGTATACGCACCAGACCCATGAGTTATCCGTCCCACAATCTCACGTAGAGGCTTTGATGTTGCAACGCAATAAAGCAATGGCCGCCGGCCGGGAAATTCACCGGATACATTTGCCGGAGCGGGGCGGCGATCTCGCCTACCTGGAATATGGCGACCGGATGGGCCGGCCAGTACTCTTTTGTCACGGCTGGCCGAGCTCATCCACCATGGGAGAATTGACCGATGCCGCGGCGCGCGACCTGGGCGTTCGCATTATTTCGCCCGATCGTCCGGGAATCTGCAACTCGGCGCTGATAACCGATCGGAAACTTTTGGATTGGCCGCCGATCGCGCAGCGATTGGCGGATCATCTTGGCCTAACCGATTTTCATGTGCTCGCGATATCTGGTGGAGCGCCGTATGCCTTCGCCACCGGATGGGCGCTGCCGGAGCGAGTGCGCGCGATCGCCGTCGTTAGTGGAGCGCCTCCGCTCTTTGATTTGCGGGAGCACAATGGGTTGCTTCCAATTTATCGCTGGATGCTGGCATTAAATCGAAAGGCGCCCGCACTTTTGCGGACCGGTTTTCGCGCGGTGCGCCCATTTGTTTCGATGAAATCATCCGTTCATGTTGCGCGAAAGCTCTTGCGCATGCTCCAGCCCTGCGATGCGGAGGCGCTGCGGGATGCGGCCGCATTTGACGCCTGTTTTCAAAGCCAGCGCCGGGCGTGGCGCGGTTCCGCTTACGGAGTTATGCTCGACGCCCAAATTTATGCCCAGCCGTGGGGATTTCCCCTGAACGAGATCCGCGTTCCGGTGCGGCTCTGGCATGGCAAACAGGACCGAAGTTTTTCCTATCGGCTGGCAGAAGATGTGGCCAGGCAACTGCCAAATTGCCGGCCGCGTATCGTCGACAATGCCGGGCACTATTCGCTGCCGATTCGAAATATGCGTGAGATCTTACAAGATCTGATTGAAGCCGGCTAACCGGGCCGGCGGCGATGGAGCATGGAGTAAGGAGTATCGCGGTGACGGTTGCCACACTGCCGGCGCTTCACGCCATTAACCCCACCACTCCAATATGCCCGTTCCCGCTCTTTTTGGCGTGCGCATGGGCACGGCACACGCTAAATGATAAGCGTGGAAGATTTTACCGCAGGGGCAACACAAAATCAGCCGGGGCGTCGACTCGCTACCCTTGGACCGGAATGGGATGCGCGGGTGCAAAAATTCGTGGCTGAGTGGGGCGCTAACAAAAATCCGGAACTGATTGAAGAAATGATCATTACCGCCCTGAAAATGGCGCGTGACGAAATGGGAGTCGCGGATCTGAAATTAATTAACCGCTCCCTTAAAGAGTTGCGGTATGCGGCCAAGGTTTTCGCGCCGTATTCGGCAGTCAGGAAGATTGCGGTGTTCGGATCTGCCCGCACATCGCCAGAGGCCGGCGAATTCAAAGCAGCCGAATCGTTCGCCAAGCGAATGACCGAGGAAAACTTCATGGTCATTACCGGCGGGGGCGACGGCATCATGGGCGCGGCTCAGAAAGGGGCCGGTCGCGAACACAGTTTCGGTTTGAACATTCGACTGCCGTTCGAACAGCGGGCCAATGTGATCATCGATGGCGATTCCAAGCTGATTAACTTCAATTATTTTTTCACTCGAAAACTGAATTTCGTTAAGGAAACGCACGCCTTCGCGTTGTTTCCGGGCGGTTTCGGAACAATGGACGAAGCGTTCGAGGTTTTGACCCTGATGCAGACCGGCAAGGCCCGGGTGATCCCGGTGGTGTTGCTGGATCGGCCGGGCGGCACCTACTGGGAAACGTGGATGCGTTTCCTAACCGATCATTTGTTCAAACTGGGATTCGTTTCACCGGAAGATTTCCACATGTTCAAGATTTGCCACGATGTGGAACACGCCGTGTCCGAGATTTTGCAGTTTTATAAAGTTTATAATTCGGTCCGATGGGTAGGCGAGCAACTGGTGATCCGGCTGTCCCAGCGCCTAACGGCTGAGGCGGTCGCCAAACTAAACGCCCAATTCGCCGATCTGGTCCGTAAAGGGGAGATCGCCCAACGTGCGGCGTTGCCGCAGGAAAAGAATGAACCCGAGATTTGGGATTTACCGCGCCTGGTGCTGCATCCTCATCGTCGCGATTTCGGGCGTTTCCGCGAGCTAATCGACGCGATCAACCTGGCCGAGGTAGACAGTTCAACCCCAGCCGCCGCTACGGTTCGTTAGGCTGGAGGCAGG
>DATFCK010000514.1:0-4348 GCA_035253185.1 Chthoniobacterales bacterium
CCCGAAAAATGCGGACGCCGCGCTCGGCCCAGAACAGAATGATACTCTTCATCTCCTGCCAGAGTTCGGGCCAGTTCGGGCAGCGAAAATTCAGCGGATAAATGTCTTCGTATTTTTTGGGCGGATTCTCGGCGTATTTGATGGAACCGTCCGGCCGTTTGTAAAACCATTCCGGATGCTCGCGAACATAAGGATGATCCGGCGAACAGTTGATCGCGAAGTCGAGCGCGATCTCCATCCCGCGTTCGCGAATCTCCCGTTCAAGCCAGGCAAAATCTTCCAGGGTGCCCAGTTCAGGGGCGATCGCCTTGTGACCACCTTCTTCACTGCCGATCGCATACGGCACTCCCGGATCGTCGGGCTCGGATTTTAACGAGTTATTGCGGCCTTTTCGATTCGTATGTCCGATGGGATGAATCGGAGGAAAATAGATCACATTGAATCCCATCGCCCTGGCGTCATCCACTCGCGGCAAAGCCTCGCGCAAGGTTGAGCCGCGATCGCCCTGGCCTCCGGCGGAGCGCGGGAAAAATTCATACCATGCGGCCATTCGCGCTTCCGGCCGGTCCACCACGACGCGCGGAGCCGGTGCGTACTGAGTCGCAGTGGATCGATCGGGGTAAGTGGACATCAAAACTTCCAGCTCAGAGGAATGCGCGATGTCGTTTACGTCAGCGCTGTCGGCCCTGCGAATTTCATCCGCAATTTCGGCGAGTCGGGCGGCGTCGGTACCGTCAGTAGCGCGACGAGCGGCGCTTTCGACCAATCCAGCGCCCTCCAGCGCTTCGCTCGTTAGGTTGACGATCCCGGCTTTGAACTTGGCCGCGAACTCATGTTGCCAGCTGCCGAAGACATCCGTCCACGCTTCGACGGTGTATTCGTAACTGGCATTTTCATAAAACGTGCAGACCCCGCGCCAACGATCATTATCGACAAAATGCATCGGGGTATCGTTCCAGGCCGATTCCCCGACCATCCGCCACCGCAAACTCGCACTGACGATATCGTGGCCGTCCTTAAAGATATCGGCTTCTACCACCAGATCTTCGCCGACCACTCGTTTTACCGGGTATCGGCCTCCGTCCACCAGCGGCGACAGATTCTCGATGACGACCGCTGGGAACGCCCTAATCATGGGCGTGAATCAACTGAGATTCTGGAACGAAGAAAGCGGAAAAGTTTTTGAACACGAGTTGCGCTCGCGATCAAATTGCATGACACCAGCAAATGCCGTTGCCACGGCTGAATTCGACTAGTCACCGGCCTGAAGATTGGTGCTTCGAGACCGCAAACTTCCAAGAATTTGCGACAATCCGCGTCGCCTTTTTGCCAAGACTGAAGTGCTGCCTGATCAAAAAAGATGTTTATCACCCGGCTTCAAGCTGGTGAAAGTCGGATCGAAAATGCGCGGATGAGCCGTTTCAGGTTCAACGGCTACCGGATTACCTGTCGTCTGAAGCAGCGACTAAATCGCGAAATAAAACGCGCACTCGTATAATCCCGAGTTGCGGTTTTCTTCGCGTCGAACGGTTGTTCCCAGAACCGCTTCGAACAAGTCCTGTTCAAGCCGGCCCAGAATGGGATAGCGATCCAGCAAATTCATAATCGGGGAATGACATTCCAGGATTTGAGGGCCGCCTTCTTTCTCATCGGTCATGAATTGAGCCATATGACCCTCGGCATCGCGGTGTCTAGCGAGCCACTTGGCGCGTTCGGCTACGTTTTCACCCTTCACCTTTTGCTTCATGCTGGCGATTTTTCGCTCGAACACGTGATAAAGGAGCTTTTCCGGAGCGTTACGGCCGTAAATTTCCTGTGCGGATCGGAGCAACTCCAGCGTCAGGCGGTTGCTGTCAGCGGGAAACAAATCGTGGCTGCGACGGGTCAACCGGTAAACCATTTCGGGTCTGCCCATTTTTTGGGGCCGGCGCCAGGTATCGAGATATCCGTCTCGCTGCAGCGTAAGACAATGCTGCTTAATACCCATGTAACTCATTTTCATTTTGCGGACGAGCTCGTTGACTGACATTCCTTTGGAGCGCTTAAGGGAATTCAGAATTTCGAGCCGTTGTGTCCGGCCGATTTCTGCAAGCAATTGCTGATTCATAGTAGGAGAGGTGCTGGCCGCCTTTATACGTGGCCGCTTTAGAAACAGCAAGCCTAAAATGGTCGCAAATACCGAGTTAAAAAGGGCTTATAAAAACCCTAAATAACACGCTTGCCAGAGAGAGGATCGAACAGATGCGCCTTCTTCAAATTCATCTCAAACTGCAGTCGATGACCCACTTCCTTATGGTCCAACGGACGTTGGCTCCGGCACACCACCGTCTGAGCGCCCGTTTGCAGATAAAGGTTCGTTTCGGGCCCCATCGGCTCCACCATATCCACAATAGCCGGGAAACTACCCGTAACATCCTCTTGCCCAGCGAATTGCGCCAATTCGATGTCCTCCGGCCTGATCCCCAATAAAACCGGCTTTCCCACCAGCTCCTTTGCCCCCGGTCGTTCCCGGGCCGATAGCCGAACCTGAATCGTCCCTCCCTCGATCTCCGAAAACACCAGCGAATCCCCGGCAAGTTCGAGGCTGCCATTGACGAAGTTCATGGGCGGACTGCCTAAAAAGCCGGCTACAAACAGGTTAGCGGGATCATTATAAAGCTTCAAAGGGGTATCGGTCTGCTGCACCACCCCCTGGTGCATGACCACGATTCGATCCCCCATCGTCATCGCTTCGATCTGGTCGTGGGTGACATAAATCATCGTAGCCTGCAGGCGCTGATGTAGCTTCGTGATTTCGGCCCGCATTTGCACCCGCATCTTGGCGTCGAGGTTGGACAACGGCTCGTCAAACAGGAACACCTTCGGTTGCCGCACAATGGCACGGCCGACTGCGACGCGTTGGCGCTGTCCGCCGGAGAGAGCCTTCGGCCTGCGATCCAGCAGGTCCTCGATTCCAAGAATCCCGGCCGCGTCGTTCACCCGCTTTTTAATCTCGGCCTTGGGGTATTTCCGAAGTTTCAAGCCGAAAGCCAGGTTGTCGTAAACCGACATATGGGGATAGAGCGCGTAATTCTGAAACACCATGGCAATATCGCGATCTTTTGGCGGAACATTGTTGACCAACCGATCGCCGATGTGGATCTCGCCCCGGGAAATCTCCTCGAGACCCGCGATCATGCGCAGGGTGGTCGACTTTCCGCAACCGGAAGGGCCGACCAGCACCACGAACTCACGGTCCTGAATATCCAGACTGACGTCGCTAACCGCGGTGACGTCGCGTCCCTTTTCACCCGGGTAAATCTTCCAAACGTTCTTAACCGTGACCTTCGCCATGAAATCTTGCGCGGGAACATCTACGCTACGTGGCGGGTACGCGGGGGGTCAATGAATTACGAAGTGGAACCATGGCCCTTGAATGGAAGATCGACCACTTCAACCGGTATGCCACCTCTTGTCGCTTCTCGCGCATGCAGTTTCGCTCCAACTTCGTTGAATGGCCGTTTCACGTAACCCAGAGCGATCGATTGGCCTAACCGGTCGCTTCGGATGGCACTGGTGATCCACCCCACTTCTTTTTCACCTTCAACGGCGTAAAGCTTCATTGAAGTTGCCAGGGCGGCTTCGCCGTCGGAACTCAGGCCACACAAGCTCTTGTTACGCTGGCCCGACATCTTCATCCGGGAGATCACTTCCTGGCCGATGTAGCAACCTTTCTCGTAATCAATAGTGTGTTTTTCCAGATTGGCTTCCACCGGAATAATATCTTCGCTCAACTCCGCGCCCCAAATTGGAACACCCTGTTCGATTCGAAAGAGTTCGGCGCACTCCGCATCGCACCAAGGCAAAACCGCCGACAATCCGGCGTGAACTTCGGCGTGCCGGTCGGGATCCGCCCAAATATCAAACCCGGGTAACCCGAATCGGTTAGCCGATACAATTCTGCCAGGAATTTCCGGCGGTGAATCGCCGATCAGATGAAACAGAGAAAAATTCTCGGTGACATCCTCAATCTGGACATCGTCCGCAATAATGTAGCGCTCGATCCGCGGCACGAGCGTGTCAGCCAACGCTGCATCCGCATCGATGAATAACGCGTCGCCCGCGACTGAAACCAACACGAATGCGTTCAGTTTTCCTTTTGCGTTGAGAACGCATGCGGCGATCGCGCATGATTCACCCGCCTTGCGAATGTCGTTGGTGATTTGCCCGTTGATGAAACGGATCCTGTCACTACCGGTCAGGCGCAGTTTGGTTCGATCGGAGAAATCGAAAAATGAGCCCCGCCGGGGATCACGCGGAAGCATCGTGTTGTAACGGCAAGCTAGGTGTTAGCTCGACGAAGCAATCG
>DATFCK010000515.1:0-3321 GCA_035253185.1 Chthoniobacterales bacterium
GCCCTAACGAATTGATCCTGCTCAGTCAGGCCGCGTAGCCGAAAACCCAAATGATGAGCGAGCGTGGGCAGATAAATCTCGAGGTACATTGGGAAAGGCTCCCTTATCGATGCAACTTCGCAAAAGGCTTTCCGGGTCCAAAAGGTTCCAGTACCGAACATGGAGAGCACAACATCCGGATCGGATCGTCGGGTCATTGTGCGCCAGTAGGCCGCAAATTGATCATTAGCGATATGATAAAGAAAGTGGGGATGGCTTGTGCCGTCGATTCTCTGCACATGAAACCCGAGAACATCAGCCTGCTCGGACTGAAGTCTTTCAATCTGCCGCCGGTTCAAATCTCCAACCAGAGGAATATGGTCGAATTCCACGAAGTGAACGTATGAAAGATCGGGCCGCGATTCGACAAACTTTGCCGCCGCCCGAAAAATGCCGCCATAACTTTGAAATTCACGTTGGTGATCTTTGGTTCGCAGGGTCTCGTCGTCGATGAAAACCTTGTGTTGATGTTGCAGCTTGTCGAATTCGAATGGCGGCCCGCCGTATGCGATCAGGATACTTTCGGACGGCACGAAATCGCTCCAGTATTGCAGCATTTTGGCGACAGTGGCGGCCGGCTGATGAGTAAGGATAAGATTCAGAACGCTATTCATCCTCGCTCGGGAAAGGTTTTTGCCAGTTTGTCGAATTCAGACAGCGCCATTGCGACTACTTGATCCATGTTGTAGTAGCGGTAAGTGGCCAGGCGGCCGACGAACCGGACGTTTCTTTCTAACTGGGCCTGTTCCGAGTATCGCTGATAGAGCGCCTTGGTATCCGGAGCTGGGATGGGGTAATAAGGTTCCTCTCCCGGCCCGAAATCGTGAGGATACTCCCGAACGATGGTCGTTACCGGCAGCTGCTGACCGGTGGCGTGCTTGATTTCGAGGATACGCGTGAATTCGTGGTCGTTAGGGTAGTTAACCTGCATCACCGGCTGATAGAATTCCTGCTCCAGAGTTTCCGGCTCGAATCGAAGCGACCGGTAGGCGAGATGTCCAAAACGGTGATCGTAATATTCATCAATCGGGCCGGTATAAATCAGTTGATTGTATTCCACGGTCGATTTCGCATCCCGATAGTCGGTATCCAGCTTCACTTCGATATTGGGATGAGAAAGCATCTTTTCGAACATCGCGGTAAACCCGGCTTTCGGCAGAGCTTGAAACTTTTCGGCCAGGTACCGGTCGTCCCGGTTGGTCCGGATTGGAATTCGGCCGCAGACGCTGGCATCAAGTTCTTTCGGATCCCGCCGCCACTGTTTGCGGGTGTAATTTTTGAAAAACATTTCGTACAACTCCCAGCCGACCTGGGAAACGATAACCTCTTCCGAGTTCGACGGCTGGTCGATTTTCACCCGCCATTTGCCTAACTGCGCCTCCATCTCTTCGGTGGTCGATGGCCGGCCGATGAATTGCTCGAAGGTATTGAGATTGATCGGGAACTGCCAGTAACGGCCGCCGGTCCAGGAGAGGATTTTGTAGTCGACTCGATGCCACTCGGTGAAGTTGCTCAGGTAATTGACTACCCGTTCGGAATTGGTGCGAAAATAATGTGGGCCGTAGGCGTGCACCAGGACGCCCGCTTTATCGTAATAATCGTAGGCGTTTCCGGCGATATGGTTGCGGCGTTCGACCACCAGACATGTCTTATTTAATTGGGTAGCGATTCGTTCCGCCAACACCGCTCCGGCGAAGCCGGCGCCGACGATGAGAAAATCGAATCGTTCTGCCATGGCCAGGTCTCAATCGCCGCCGCCGCGAACGTCCGGTCCGGAGTAACTGCGCAGCCATTCAACAGTTTCATTAATCCCATCCTCCAGGCTGTATCGATTTTCGCCTAACAATTTGAAAGTCTCATCGATGGGAGTGTTGTAATCCGTGGTCATACTGCGCAGCCGCGAGCTGTTGATGAGAAATGGTCTGCCGGTCAGGCGCGTCGGAATATCGCCCGCCGCCGCCAACAGGCGCATGATCCATCGCGGTACCACCCGAACCGGCCGGCCGGCCAGCGCCTTCGAAAAGCCGTTTACCCAGTCGTACAGGTTCGTCGGTGGATCGCCAAGATAGATGGTTTTGCCGTGAACGAGCTCGCGTGGCGCTTCAAAAATCTTACGCATCTGATCGACTACGTTCTTCACGTAGCCGTAACAGCGAATCACGGGCTCATGACCAGGATGAATGTACAGCCCGCGTTGGACTACGCGCCAGAATTCGCGTCGGTAACGCATGTGCCATGGTCCCCAGATGTTGGTGGGACGAACAATGGTCCAGGTGGCCCGCAGATTGGCCGCACGCGTTAGCTTTTCGCTGATGGCTTTGCTCTCACCGTATATAGTTGCTGGAAAATAATCCGCATCGTTCTTCGGTAGCGGGCCGGGGCCACAAACGAATTGCGATGAAGTAATGATCACGCGATCGACTGACGGCGTAGCCTGAATCGCATCCAAAACATTTTGTGTTCCTTCGACGTTAACCCGGTAACCTTTTTCGACGGTGGTGTTTTCGTCACATTCGGCCCTGGCTGCGAGATGAAGAACCCAGTCGGGCTGAAACTTCTGGAACGCAGTTTTGGTGGCCACGGCATCGAGAATGTCGCCCTCCACCCAGTATCGTTTGTGCTCAGGTTTGAGCGGAGCATGGAGCGAATAATTGAGAATTGAGATTCCATCGGCTGAAAGCATATCAATGGCATTGGTGCCAATGAATCCGGAACCTCCGGTGATGAGTATCTTCATACTAGTTGGCGCTCACCTTTCATTACCTTCCAGCAGAAATCATGAGTAATTCGCCAATTTCGGTCTGTTTTTATTGTGCGGATCAGAATACTCATCGCGATCGAAGCCGCGGTATAACGAGATATACCCTTGGGTTGATGTCGCATCTTGGTCAGATCGATCGGCTGAGGTTGAGCGCGGTGGCGTCGAAATCATCGATCGAAATTCCTGAAGGTATTCAACGTGTCGTTCTCCCGTTCCGCAGCGATCATCTGTTGGGGCGACTGGCGATCGATCATTTACATCCGATTCTTACCCGAGGACAGAAGCCCGATATCTGGCACTATCCGAAGGGTTTTCTGCCGGCCATAACGCGAGTTCACGGCAAAAAAGTCGGCACAATCGCAGACGTGATGATCCAACACGATGCCGATCATCATCCGCGGTCGCGGCCGCGACTGGCGTGGGCGTATTGGATCGGAATGCTGAAACACTCTATTCAGAACTTCGACCACATCATAACCATTTCGGAGTTTTCCAGGCGCGCAATTCTCGAATTCTGCGAT
>DATFCK010000516.1:0-6836 GCA_035253185.1 Chthoniobacterales bacterium
CGCGGTCCCCGACATTGTAGTCGCGCCAATGATCTTTTCGGTTTGCCGGCACTCCGAGTTCCGACGGCGAAAATTCCGGAAACAACGCCGCCATCAACTGCGACAATGAAGTGTTAGGCGAACCGCCAAAAATGAACCGTGGCGGTCGTTGCTTGAGAAAAAGCTCCTTGAGCGGCGTCAGCTCATGCAGGATCGGCTTTTGAATAGTCGCCGGAAGCCGATTTACCAGGCCTTCGAGCCGTTCGACCACATGCAGAAAAAGAGAACGGTTCATACTCGATTGGACGTTACGTTTGCCGGAATATTTTGCCAGTGCCGGGCCTGCATCAGTCGAAGAGTAGCGAGACCTAATCAAGGAGGCGCTAGCCATCATCATGCCGGAGGCATGTCGGAAATTAGCCGGTGGTGAAGCGAACGATGTGAGCGGAACCACCGGATTAACACATCACTAACAAATCTAGCCCCGGCAGGGGCGCGGGAACGGGCTAATTTCTTTCGTCCCTCCGGGGCTGCTGCATCTGCCGATTCTTCACGCAGAAGCGCAACCGCAAGCGCCCGCGAAATTGCGCTTTCATTGGTTCGACGGAAGTCATAGACGTAGCGGTTGATGAATTTGAATTTCGATATTCTGGCCAAGGCCGCGACCCAGGCCCGGGGTTTGTGCATGGACGCCGTGAAAGCCTCGCAATCCGGGCACCTTGGATTACCGCTCGGTTGCGCCGAAATGGGCGCGGTTCTTTACGGCCATCTCCTGAAACATAATCCGGACAAGCCACGCTGGATTGGCCGCGACTACTTCGTTTTGTCGGCCGGTCACGGCAGCATGTTTCTTTACGCGTGGTTACACCTGAGCGGTTACGACCTGCCGATGGCGGAAATAAAACGGTTTCGACAATTACATAGCAAGACTCCGGGACACCCTGAATTTTTTGAAACGCCAGGGGTCGAGTGCACCACCGGACCGCTGGGGCAGGGCGTAGCCAATGCGGTCGGCATCGCCGTGGCCGCGAAAATGTGCGCGGCGCGGTTCAACACCTCCGATCACAAAATTTTCGATCAACATGTGGTTTGTCTTGCCGGTGATGGCTGTTTGCAGGAAGGCGTTTCGGCTGAGGCCAGCGCATTCGCGGGACATTTCGGTCTGGACAACCTGATTCTGATTTACGACTCGAACGCGGTCACGCTTGATGCCATGGCCAAGGCGACCCAAAGCGAAGACACCGCGGCGCGATTCAAGGCCTACGGTTTTGATGTCCAGGAGATCGACGGCAACGACATGCAACAGTTCATCGATGCCTACGATATTGCGAAGCACCGAGATAATGGCCGCCCGCAGTTCATCGTTGCTCATACCCTGATCGGCAAAGGCATACCGGAAGTCGCGGGAACTCACAAAGCTCACGGCGAGGCCGGTGCGAAATACGTGGATGCCTCGCGCAAAGCCCTTGGATTACCCGACGAACCCTACTTTGTATCGGATGACGTCTACGCGTATTTCGCCGAGCACAAGAAGAAGCTGTTAGCCGATTATGCGAAATGGGAGGAAACGTATAACGCGTGGAAGAAAAAGAACGCTGAGCAGGCCAAATTGTTAGACGCGGGCGTGGAACGGAAAGTTCCCGACAATCTGCTGTCGGATATCCCGAAGTATCCGGCGGACACGAAAATTGCCACCCGCAAAGCCGGCAGCGACGCGTTACAGCCGTTGGCCAAGGCGATGCCGCTATTCGTCAGCGGCAGCGCCGATTTGCACGGTTCAACCCTGAATTATATCGCGGATGGCGGCGATTTTACCCGCGACACTCCGTTAGGCCGAAACATCCGGTTTGGCATCCGCGAACACGGGATGTGCGCGATCATGAACGGCATTTCGTATCACGGTGTCCTAAGGGCGTCGGGCGCGACCTTTTTGGTTTTCACTGATTATTGCCGGCCTTCAATTCGACTGGCTGCTCTGTCGAAGCTCCCGAACATTTACATTTTCACCCACGATTCGATCGGGGTAGGGGAGGATGGTCCTACCCATGAGCCGGTTGAAACGGTCACCAGCGTGCGGGTAATGCCGCAGATCGACGTGATTCGACCGGCTGACCCGGAGGAGACCGCAGGCGCATTTGCCGCGGCCGCCCAGCACATCGATGGGCCGACCCTGCTTTCGCTGACTCGCCAGGCGGTGCCGATGCTTAACGAGATCGATGCCGATACCCGGCGACAAGGAGTCGCCCGGGGTGGATATATCGCCAGGAAAGAGGCCGGTAAACTCGATGTCATCATTTTGTCATGCGGCAGCGAACTCCAGCATGCGATGGCTGCCGCCAAACAGTTAGGCGACGGTGCCCGCGTCGTTTCCATGCCCTGTTTCGAACGCTTTAACCGCCAGTCCGCCGAATATCGTGAGGAAGTACTGCCGACCTCATGTCGCCGGCGGGTGGCCATTGAAGCCGGCGTTCCCGACGCCTGGTATCAATATGTTGGGCTCGATGGCAAAGTCATCGGCCTCCATCGTTTCGGCTTGAGCGCTCCCGGCCCCCAGGTGATGAAAGAATTCGGCATCGACTCCGAGCATGTGGTGGCGGCAGTGAAGAGCCTCAGGTAGCGCGGACAATCGGCCCGATTCCGGGGAGCACAGGCTGCCAGCCTGTAGTTGTCGGCAGCCTGCCGACAAATCGCGAAAGCGACTATGGCCCAAGACTGTCTCGGCAAGCTGCCGAGACCAACAGGCTAGTAGCCTGTGCTCCCCGGAGGGAAACCGCCCCGGCGATGCAAGTCGCATCGCATTACGCTTCAACGCTTCAACGCTTTAACGCTTTAACGATTCAACACAAAATCAGAACCCATCCGGTTCTGACACGCCTATTCGTTAGTAACCTCCTGGATAGTTAGGGGCAAGAATGTGCCCGACCTCGATTTTGCTCGATCTATTTTCAAAAACTTGTTTAAAATCGGCCTTCTTATTTTAGAGGGCTATGAAGGAGTGGTTCCGCTTGGCAGTTTGCGTGGTTGTTCTGGCGGCAGGCTTTACCCTGCCGGTGTTCGGGTCGGCACTATCTTTGGATCAAGGATTCAATCCACCACGCTTTTCCGCGTCAGATTATGTGGGGCGCGCCTTACTGCTCCCGACCGGAAAGTATTTGCTCTTTCGAGCCACTGACAGCCTCAAGGATCAGCCTGCGTCCGCCCTCACCAGATATCTGGCCGATGGTTCTCTGGATTCGTCATTTCAGTTCTCGTCTGATTATGAGTCTGTCTCTGCGGTGGCTCCTCTCGGCAACAAGCTTATCGTCGCTGCGTCGCAAAGAGTTTACGGCCATCCGCGCCAATACAAAATACTTTTGGTTAACGACGACGGCTCGATCGATCAATCCTTAGATTCGAATGCAATCGCGGACGGGAGCGTGTCCGCTCTTGTCGTGCAACCTGACGGTAAAATCCTGGTTGGGGGTTTTTTCACGGCATTCGCCGGATCTGCGCGTCAGGGGATTGTTCGACTATTGGCAAATGGAAGTGTTGATCCTGATTTCGCAGCCGTAACCCTTCAATTTGCTCCCGGGGGGCCCTCGTCTCGAGGTGTATATGCTATTTGTTTCGTGCCGGCCGACGGGAAAGTGCTGGTCGCTGGGAATTTCTTCGGAGTGAATAGCGTCAGCTACCCCGGGATTGTGCGGTTAGGGTCTAACGGGACGCTCGATGCGACGTTTCAGCCTTCGGGCTTCTCGCGGACGAGCAGTTCAACCAATGCTATTCGAGCAATCGGTTTGCAAACTGACCAGAAAATTGTAATCGCAGGCAGGTTTACCGTTTCGGCTAGCTTTGCTGCGAATCCTACCGGGGCACAGTATACCAAGGTGCCGTTAATTCGGCTGAATCCTGATGGCAGCGCAGATCAAAACTATGGCTGTTTCACCCTCAACAGTTTTTCGTCGATTAAAAGCATGGGAATGTCCTCAGACCAGAAGGCAATCGGGATTGATGGTTCGGTTTACCGTTTCAACACGAATGGAACCATTGATTCGACTTTTCATCAGCCGGTCTTGATCGATCGCTCGCCTAACCAGTTTCCGACCGGTTTCAGTCTTGACGTTTCCAGTACTGGATCGCTGCTCATCAGCGGAACTTTCAGTAATGTCCAGAATGCCGGCGACCCCGGCCCAATCGGACAACATTTCAGCGTTGCGCGTTTAAATGGTGACGGGACTGTGGACCAGACGTTGCAAACGTCTCACGAAACCAGCATCAAAGCCTCTCCCCGATCATTCCTCTCGTTAAATGACGGGTCAACGCTGATCGCATTTGATCAATTCGGCTTCACCACTTTCGATGGCGCTATCCCGCACAACTTCGGCCGACTCACCACAAACGGAGCACTGGATGTCAACTATGATCCCATCGCCACCTTCGCGGCCGACGGAAACCTTGGGCCGCAGTTCCTCGTAACTGCTTCTACTTTTTTGCCAAACGGAAATCTTTTTGTGGGGGGACGGAGAGGCGATCTCTTTTTTGGTTATGGCGTGATTCGAGCCGATGGAACCGAAGTGCCGCCTGTATTCGAAGACGACAACGTCAACTTTTCCTACGCGCATCCTTATGGCTCGGCCGTTCTGGCTGGTGACCCCTACGGCGTCCAAGTTTCAGACTTTCAGTTTCCAGCGGGCGGTAACGAGTTACGACGATTCGGACCTGACGGCACCGTTGACTACTCTTTCGAGCTTGACCCACAGATCGGTTGGGACGCCATCGGCCCGACATTCGATCCTGCTACCGGTCTGCCTAACAGCGCCACCGCCGGTAGTAACGTCCTCGCGGTGCTCGATGATGGTAAGATTCTGTTCAGCTATCTGGCTTCCGATAATACTTATCGCATCGTGCGACTGCATACAGATGGTTCGATTGACGACTCTTTTTCGTCAGGATCGGTGAACGTTCCCACCTACCAGGATGGCAGTGGATGGTCCACTCCAACTGGATTTGTTCCAGCGGTCGTTTCCTCCTACAAACCCTTCGCCGACGCCCAGGAGATGCCGAATGGCCAGATCATTATTGTCGGCGAATTCAACAGTTATGCCGGGAACGCCGCCGCCGGAATTGTTCGCATAAATTCTAACGGCACGGTGGATCCAACTTTTCAAGCCGGAGCCGCGGCCCAATGGACTCAGACGACCGAAACCGATTATGCTCATCCAGCAATCGATAATATCGAGCTGAGCACCGATGCGAAGCTTCTCGTTACCGGGTCTTTCGAAGCGTTTAACGGCACGCCATTGCCCGGGATTGCCAGCCTGAATTTGGATGGAAGCCTGGATCCGACTTTTGTCGCTCCCGCCACTCGCCGAAAGTTTGATCCGCGGCCAGCGTATCTCCACCGGCAACCGAATGGTTCGTATCTTCTGAGCGGGCCCTATAGTTTGCCCGCTCAAACATTATCTCCTTCTTTTATTCGTATCAAGAACGCGACCAAGTTCCTTATCAATGCCACCAGTCGCAGCGCGGGCGTTACCACAATCAGCTTCGATGCGGTTAACGGAAACCGTTACCGCCTGGAATATAAGGACAGCCTGACCGACGAAGAATGGCAGCCGCTGCCTAGCACCGCGGATATCATCGCTGCATCTACCGGTACCAAGCAGTTCGTCGACACCACCGCCGCCTTATCTCGCCGCAGCTATCGCGTCCGGCTCGCGCCGTAATTGACTCTGCGGCAGCAAAGTCACTCCTGCGTTGAACCGTTGAATCGTTAATCGTGGCATCGGCATTTTTGCCGATCTCCTTCATGGGCGGGAAGCCCATGCCCTAACCGGCGCCCGCCGGATCACTTCGCGATTCAACGGTTCAACGCTTTAACGAATCACGAATATCAGAACCCTTCCGGTTCTGACACATTCCGGGCCCGATCTTCAAACCGGGTGAATTCCTTGAGGAACGTCAACGGAATTTCGCCCACCGGACCGTTACGCTGTTTGGCGATGATCAATTCGGCTTCGCCGGCTTTTTCGGCGCGGATTTCTTCATCTTCTTCGTAAACCTCAGGTCGGACTAACAACCCGACCAGATCGGCGTCCTGTTCGATCGATCCCGATTCCCGCAGATCGCTCAAACGCGGTTTGCCGCCGGAACGGGCTTCCGGCTGCCGATTCAACTGGGCCACCACGATGATCGGAATCTTTAGCTCTTTGGCCAGACCTTTGATCCCGGCCGAGATTTCGGATATTTCGAGCTGCCGATTTTCCTGGGCTCGCCGCGATGGTGATCGCAGCAGCTGCAAGTAATCGATGATGATCAATTGCACGTCTTGCTGTGCCTTTAGGCGACGCGCTTTGGCCCGCAATTCGAGGATGCTGAGCCCCGCGCTGTCGTCGATAAAGATTTTGGCTTCGGCCAGTTTTGATGCGGCGGTTGTTAGGCTGGGAAAATCGCGCTCCGCCAAGAATCCGTCCCGCACTTTTTGCAGGTTCACCCGGGCGCGGGAGCAAAGCAGCCGTTGCACCAGCTGCTGGCTGCTCATTTCCAGACTGAACACGCCCACCGGCAACTTCGCTTCGATGGCCACGTGTTCGGCAATGTTCATGGCCAGGGCGGTCTTACCCATGCTCGGCCGCGCCGCGATCACGATCATTTCCGCCGGATGCAAGCCGCTGGTCATGCGATCGAACTCGACGAATCCGGTCGAGATGCCGGTGATCCCCCCTTTGCGCTCATATAATTTTTCAATCGCTTCGATCGCTTCCATGACCTGGTCTTTCATGGAAAGCATCTGGCCTTTGAACCGGTCTTCGCCGACCGCAAAAATCTTTTGTTCTACTTCATCGAGCAGGTTGTTCACTTCATCCTGCTCTTCGTAG
>DATFCK010000517.1:0-14818 GCA_035253185.1 Chthoniobacterales bacterium
AATTCTCTATTTCCTTTTGATCAGCGTGTTCGGCCTGGTCGGGCTTTGGGAATTTTACCGGATGCTGGATCATCGCGGCCTGCCGAATTTTAAAGTTACCGGCTTGATATGCGCGGCGGTGATGCTGGGGGGGAGCTTCTACTATTTTTCTCACATGGGACCGGCGCGGTCCTACGACTTCGAAGTTGCGGTGATGCTGTTCTTTCTGCTGACCATGTTTGCCCGCCAGATGTTCGCCTCGTTGCGGGAGGATGCGCCGCTACAAACGATGGCCTACACGCTTTTTGGTCTGCTTTATGTGACCTGGCTGTTCAATTTCATGACCAAGATCATTTATGTGGTTCCACGGGCGGAATCGGGTCTGCTATCGGGACAGTTTTATTGCCTGTACCTGATCGCGGTTACGAAATTCAGCGACATGGGGGCGTACCTGACCGGAATGATGTTCGGCCGGCACTTGTTAGTCCCGCACATCAGTCCGAAGAAAACATGGGAGGGTCTGATCGGCGCCCTGGCCCTGTCGATGTTGGCGAGCGTAGGTTTGTTCCGGTTAATGCCGGGAAACCTGATTGGCCTAACATTAACCCATGCGATTATCCTGGGATTGTTACTCGGGGCGGCCGCGGTGATTGGGGATCTGGCCGAATCGATCGTCAAACGGAGCACCGGAGTGAAAGACTCGGGCGGACTGTTGCCCGGGATCGGTGGCGCGCTCGATCTGATCGACAGTTTGTTATTTACCGGCCCACTGTTGTTCTTCTATCTGCGCCTGGTCATCCGCGTGCCGTGACGAATGAACGCGGTGGACTCACAATCGAGCATTGGGTACTTTCCGGTCTTTGCATCCTATCGTACTGCGTAAAGCGTAGCTATGTCATCCCGACCGAAGTGGAGGGACCTCTCAAATGCGGAAGCCGTCACGCTAGTAAGAGAGGTCCCTCGACTACGCTCGGGATGACAACATCTGTTTGTTTTTGATGATTGGAGTGGTTTGCACACACACCGTGTTGTGAGTCGTTATGAATCGGAAACGCATCGTAATACTAGGCGCGACCGGATCGATAGGCGATAGCGCGCTCAAGGTCGCCCATGATATTCCGGATCGGATGGAGATCGTCGGCCTGGCCGCGCACAGCCAGGCCGAGAAGCTGGCCGTCGCCGCTAACCGGACTCGGGCAAAAGCGGTTTGCCTAACCGATGAATCCAAAATTGATGCGTTAACGAAAAAATTGGAGTACGAACCGCGGATTTTCACCGGCCAGAAAGGACTCGATGAGATCGCGCGAATGGAAGATGCCGACATGGTGCTGGTGGCGATCGTGGGTACGGCCGGACTCAGTCCGGCCCTGGCCGCAATTCAGGCGGGCAAGGACCTGGCGGTCGCCAGCAAAGAGATCCTGGTTATGGCGGGCGAGATCGTAATGCGCGAAGCGCATAACCGCGGCGTTCACGTGTTGCCGGTTGACAGCGAGCACAATGCGATTTTTCAGTGTCTCGAGGGCCGCGGTGACAACCTTGGGGACGTTAGGAGAATCATCCTAACTGCGTCGGGAGGACCGTTTCGGGAAACACCAGCCAACGAGTTCGGCTCGATCAGGGTTGAACAAGCGCTGAAACATCCGACCTGGAACATGGGCCCCAAAATTACAATCGATTCCGCCACCCTGTTTAACAAGGGGTTGGAAATGATCGAAGCGCACTGGCTTTTCGGAGTCAAAATGGACCGCGTAGAAGTGGTCATTCATCCGCAAAGCATCGTGCATTCGATGGTCGAGTTTTCAGACGGATCGGTGCTCGCCCAAATGAGCTATTCCGACATGTGTTTCCCGATTCAATATGCCGTGACCTGGCCCGAACGCGTTCCAAATTCGTTGCCGCCGCTGGATTTCGGCAAACTGTCCAAGCTCGAATTTTACGCGCCGCGCTACCACGATTTTCCGGCGTTAAACCTGGCCCGCCAGGCGGGGAATACCGGCGGAACGATGCCGGCGGTCATGAACGCTGCCAATGAAGTGGCCGCTGCCGCTTTCCTCCGAGGCGGGATTCGATTCCCTGAAATTTGGTCGGTCGTCGAACAGGTAATGACGCGCCACGAAGCCGTTGCGCATCCCGATCTCGATGCCATATTACGGGCCGATCAGTGGGCACGCGCGGAAGCGGCGACAATCGTTAAGTTGTCAAACCGCTCGGCATAATGAACAGCGCCGAAGAAATTCGGGGTTGAATCGTTAATCGGCGCAGTGGTTCGAATCGGGAATCGAATGAAGGACATTTTATCATGCTGCTAGATATTGCCCGGTTCATTCTGATCCTGCTGGAGGTTCTCATTCTATTTAACCTCCTCATCGTGGTGCATGAGATAGGCCATTTCCTGGCGGCCCGGTGGCGCGGGCTGTATATCGAACGCTTTGGCGTTTGGTTCGGCAAGCCGATCTGGAAAAAAACGATCAACGGGGTGCAGTATTCGCTCGGCTCGCTGCCATTTGGCGGATTTGTGGCCCTGCCTCAGCTGGCCCCGATGGATATTATTGAGGGAAAGGCGGACATTGATCGGGCCAAGCTCCCGCCCGTCTCGGCGATTGACAAAATCATTGTCGCGATCGCGGGACCGGTATTCAGCCTGTTGTTAGGCTTCGCGATTGCCTGTTTGATCTGGGTGGTTGGTTATCCGGTTAGCGAGGCCGACATGACCACCCGAATCGGTTACATCATGCCGGATTCACCGGCGTTGAAAGCCGGCTTGCAGCCGGGCGACAAGATTCTCGAAGTGGACGGAAAACCAGTGAAGCGTTTTCTGGGCATGAACGATAGCGTGACCTGGGCGGTGGTCAGCAGTGAAGGCGATACCATCCCGGTCAAATACGAGCGTAACGGCGCCGTTAACACGGTTGAAGTGGAGCCGTTTCGGGCCGAGACGCGTGGCTGGAGACGCAAAAGCGTTAGGCAACTTAAAATCGCGCCGGCCGAGACGTCGATTATTTCCGAGATTGAACCCGGTTCTCCGGCCGAGCGGGCTGGAGTCATGAAAGGCGATATTATTCGTTCGGTTAACGGTACCCCGCTCTACAATCTCGAGGCGTTGATGGTTCAAATTAAGGACCATCCGGATCAGGAAATGGTGCTGCAAATTGAACGGGACGGGCAGCTCCGGGAAGTGAGATTGACGCCCGCGCCCATGGTGGCTAAAGGCGAGAAGGAAGCGAAGCCGCGAATCGGTGTGCGTTGGGAGGACAAACTAACAATTGCGCATCCGACGCCGGTTGAACAGATCCGCAACAGCATAACCAGCACATTAAATACGATCGCCGCGGTGGCGTCCCCCAAATCGGATGTGAAGTTGCAGCATTTGAGCGGGCCAATCGGGATCGCGCGCATTTATTATCTGTTATTCCAAAGCGAACACGGCTGGCAGCTGGCGCTCTGGTTTAGCGTCATTCTCAACGTCAACCTTGCCATCATTAATATGCTGCCGATTCCGGTGCTTGATGGCGGGCACATCGTGCTGGGAATTATCGAATCGATCCGGCGCAGGCCGTTAAATACGCGGGTCCTGGAGGTGGTGCAGGCCTGTTGTACTCTGCTGATCATCGGGGTCATCGTTTACATCACGTTCTTCGATATTCAGGATTTGCCGTTTGTTCGGCACAAACTCGAAAGGTTTGAGCCGAAGGCGAGCCAGCAGCACGATCCCGGCGCGCCGTAGATCCGTGCCGGATGACCAGATCATTGATCGCAGGGACGAGCTCGTCTCGTCCCATCGATATTTCACCGTTCGGCTGTGCTTTACTGCGTCAGATGCACACGCAGAAATATCCGCGAGGACGCATTAGTAGGAGCTGAAGCTTGCACCAACCTAAATTCAGAATCTTCTGCTAAAATCGTGTTCATCGGGGAAACTGGGGACCAGTGTATGAGATCAGTCGATTGCTGAACGGTATAGGTAATGTTGCCGGGCAGATGGAGTCGCCGGTAGACGAATTCCGAATTAGATCCTGCTTTTTTAATCGATGGTCGAAAACCGGAAGAGGCGTCCCAAGGATTGGTTGCAGAAGCAAACTCGACGGCGTTGGGAATGCCGTCCAAATCCGGGTCACTCATAGAAGTGCCGTCCTGGCCAGCACTAAAGTGTTGCTGTTGCCAATCAGGATATGTAGCCGCTTGAGAAGCAGCAAGGAAGCCATCGGGAAAGCGCGCAATCCATCCCTCGTCACTTTGATTAGGATTTCTCCCTGTGCCAAATATCGTATTGCCGTTATCCGATATGCCGCTCGGCGCGATTCTGATCCAGCCGGAATCGCCGGGATCGATGGCCCCTCCGGCCGCCAAAAGATCTCCAAGGCGCACAAAAGTTCGCGTCGCAATCTGATAGACGAACGCGTCATCGTTATTGTTTCCGGTAGAATCAATCGCAGCGACCACGGCGAACGCCCCATCCCCTGATAATCCAGAAAGGTTCCCGTAAGTGTCGTAACCCGGTGGGCCGCCCACAGCAGTCATGCCCTCGGCCGGCGTCCACAGAAACAACTCGCCATCGAATTGAAAAAAGCCTAACTGGTTGTTGCCCGGCACCCTCGCCGATTGACTCACGCCGAAAACACGACTGCCATCCTTGGAAACAGCCAATGCCGCGCTGTAGTTGCCGCCAGGCAAAACGCCTATCGTTTGCATGTCGGTAGCTGCGGTCCAACGATATGCCTGGTGAGCAATTTCATGGGAATTGCCATCGTAACTAATGATGTCACCGACACTGATAGTTCCATCGGCGGAAACGCCACGGCCGGCCGGCGCACTGGCCGCATAACCGCTGGGTTCGGAAAGCGACTGGTAACCGGTTGCTGAGCTCCAGCGGAACGCATGCTGATTGCCATCTGTGCCAAAGCCCCATCCGAATACGATGCTGCCATCATCGCTAATCTGATTGGCCGCCGAACGAAGTCCGGGACCAGCCCGGCCGAGGGCCAGCGACTGAGCGCCGCTGCCGGAACAAATCATCGCCTCTCGCACGCCGGTGCCACCGGGCCTGGCTCGATATGCAATCCAGCTGCCATCAGGTGTGATGTCACTGGCAGTAACGAAAGACGAGAGCGGTTCGGACGTGCCATCAGCAGGGGGGTTCGGTAACAATTCCACGCCGCCGCTCGAGGTCCATCTGATCGGGTAAGTTCCTGTGCCGTTGGGACCGGCGCCCTGGCCGCTGAGACCTACCGCAAGGGTGCCGTCCTCTGTTACGCTACGCACTTCGGAAAAGTTATCATTTGGCAGGAACCCAATGCTCGTGAACACTGCGGTATTAATTGATGGCGAGCTCAGCGTTATGCCGATAGAGCTCGCGTTACCGTCGGCCACGGCGCTGGGCTCGGCAGATTCTAGGCGCTCCCCGATCAGCCGCTCCAAGCTGATCAGCCCGATGATGGCAACAATGAATCTTTTGGAAATACGCATCGGCGGTAAATTGTGGATACGCTGGCCAGGGAAAGTAAAACAAAATCGCGATCGAGAAGGGCGCGTTGCGGGCTGAGCATGCAGCCTTTAGGATTCATCCTGCTTTGAGCTCTGCCGGTTCCACTCTAGGACATGGAAGATGTAGTGACAGTGTTTCGCTGTCATCATCCCGCCGCGTTACCCGGGAAGTGATGGTGGGGAATGTTGGCATCGGCGGCAATAACCCGGTGCGGGTGCAGTCGATGATCACCTGTGACACCATGGACACGGAGGCGTCGATCGCTCAAACGATGGAGCTGGCCGAGGCCGGGTGCGAGATTGTGCGCATCACCGCGCCGACCGTGAAAGACGCGCGCAATCTGGAGCACATTGTTCGCGGTTTACGCGAACGCGGCTGCCACGTTCCCATCGTTGCGGATATCCATTTCAAGCCCGAGGCGGCGATGGAAGCGGCCAAGTGGGTGGACAAGGTTCGGATCAATCCCGGCAATTACGCGGACTCGAAGAAATTCCTGATCCGTGAATACACCGATGAACAATACACCGCGGAACTGGACCGGATCCGGCAGCGTTTCAGTCCGTTAGTCGCGTTGTGTAAGGAACGCGGTATCGCAATGCGAATCGGGACTAACCACGGCTCGTTAAGCGACCGAATTTTAAATCGTTACGGGGATACTCCGTTAGGCATGGTGGAAAGCGCGCTGGAATTTGCGCGCATTGCCCGCGATCTGGATTATCACGCCTTCGTGTTCTCGATGAAATCAAGCAACCCCAAAGTGATGATCGCCGCCTACCGGTTGCTGGTTGCCCGTCTGGAACAGGAGGGTCCCGACTGGAATTATCCCATTCACCTCGGCGTAACTGAAGCCGGGGAAGGCGAAGACGCCCGGATCAAAAGCGCGATCGGCATCGGATCGCTGCTGGCCGACGGCATGGGCGATACCATCCGGGTTTCGCTGACCGAAGACAGCATCCACGAGATTCCAGTCGCGAAAGCGCTGGCGGAGATCACCGGGGGCCAAGCCGATTACGCCGGGTTTCGCCGGCACGCGATTGCCAAATCGGATGTTAGTCCTCAATGGTCATTCGATCCGTTCTCCTATCAACGCCGGGCGACCGACCGCATTGATTTGCCGGCAATATCCGCACCGCCTTCCGTGCAAACGGACAGCGCAACAAATTCAGTGGCTACCGGAGCGGACGAACTGATCCGGGTGGTGATTCGCAATACCAACTTCGAAAAAATCGCACACAAAGTGGATCGGATGGGCGATTACAAGCCGGAAGTGGTGTATGAAAATGCGCCGATACAGGAGATCGATCCGCGGGATGATGCCGACGTACAGCGGATCAACGCATGTTCGCGGGCACAATTTGTAACCGTTCGCGACGATCTCGATCTGCCCCTGATTGCGGCGTTTCGATTGTTAGCCGCCAAATTGCAGTCGCGGCATCCAATATTGTTGAAGGACGTTCTCCGAAAATCCGAAATCCGAAATCCGAGATCAGAAATAAACCCAAATGACCGAAGGACAAATGACGCTCCGGGTTTTGGCGATGTTTCGAGCTTCGGAATTCGAGATTCGGATTTCCTCGCGACGCTGCTGACTGCCTCGACGAACATCGGTTCACTTCTGTGTGACGGAATTGGCGACGCCATCCTGGTGCAAGGCGAGGAGGCTCCCGGGCAATCGATGCGTCTCTCTTATAATATATTGCAGGCCGCCGGGTCCCGAATCTTCAAAACCGATTACGTGGCCTGTCCTTCGTGCGGGCGAACGTTGTTCAATTTACAAACCACTACGGCCAGGATCAAAGCGGCTACATCGCACCTTAAAGGGGTCAAGATTGCGATCATGGGGTGCATCGTCAATGGCCCGGGTGAAATGGCAGATGCGGATTTCGGTTACGTGGGCGGAGCCCCGGGCAAAGTGAATCTGTATGTCGGGAAGACGCCGGTAAAATTCAACATTCCGGAAGCCGAAGCGGTTGAGCGACTGCAGGATCTGATTCGGGAACACGGTAAATGGATCGAGCCCGCGGCAGTCAGCGGCGTGGCCGATAAGGTGCCAGCTTAAGCGTCAGCTTTTCGGCGCCAATTCAATTGCTCTGCTCGCGGCCGGCGCGCGGCGGAATGGTTGCCGTTTGCGTTTGACCTGTTCGCAGCCGTTTTCATAAACTCCGCCATCTCGCGGTTGCAACCCGATAAACTCTTCACGCTTATGAAACGTTTTTGGCCAGTATTCATTGCGATTCTTATCTCTTCGTCTTCCGCATTCCTGGCTCGCGCCGGAACGCTTACCTACGTTGCCATCCCGGCTACGCAGAGCGACGCCAATTGCGGAATCACTAGCGACCATGGTTATACCACCGCGATCGACGGCGGAAATACCCGCGGAACCGACCGCACTTTGAACGGCATTACGCTTTACTCGTTATCCGGCGCCGGCCAAAACACCGCCACCGCCGATAATTGCACGTTCAACGCATTAGCCGGTACGTTGACCGACGCCGGCCTAACCAGCAAAAGCATTGGAGCCGATGGCACGTTTCGCGAAGTGATGTCGGATATCGTGTTCAACAATGCCGGCGGCGATAATTCGCAGGTGGAAATCGTGCTGGATCCGGAAAGTCTGGAGGAAGGATCCACTTACGATCTACGGGTCTATATCGCCTCTTCATCAGGTCAAAACCGGCAGGTTAATCTGGCGTTTTTCGGCGATGGTCAGGATGGCGTTGAGACCGGTTTTTTCAACGAAGACGACGCCCGGACATCTCCCGGACGCTTTCAAACCGCGGCCCAGGTTTATTATATTAACTATCGTTATACCTGGGACGGCGACTCGACGCCCGGCATCACCATCACCCAGAAGTTTGGAGGCGCCCCATTCTGTCTCTATGCCTTGACTAACGAGTTGGTTGAAGAAGCCGGAGCTACCGCCGCCGGAGGAGCGGCATCGGACTCGTTAGGTCAGCCTTCCGATATGGAGGGTGGGGCGGCCGAAGGAGAAGGCGAAGAACTTGCCGCCGGCGGCGAAGAAGGCGCTGCCGAAGGCGAAGGGGATGAAGGCATGTCGGCCGGATTCGTCGAGCAGGAATCCGATCAGATCGGAGTGGAAAGCGACGATTTTTATCAGAGCGAATCGCTCAACTCCAATGGACGATGGGTGAAGCTGTCCAAATGGGGCACGTGCTGGCAACCCACCAGCGTGTCAGCCGGCTGGACCCCGTACACCAACGGCAGCTGGAAGGAATGCGAAGATTGCGGCTGGACGTTCGTTTCCGACGAACCGTGGGCATGGGCGTGTTACCATTACGGTCGTTGGGCGAAGGTGGGAATCGGTTGCGGCTGGGCGTGGGTGCCGGGTACCGTTTGGGCGCCATCGTGGGTGTCCTGGCGCCAGGGCAGGAGTGACTCGTCCTGCGGGGATTGTATCGGCTGGGCGCCCTTGCCGCCCGAAGCCGGCTGCACCATCAACGTAGGCATCAGCTCCTGGGTGGATTCCACCTGCAACATCGGACCCGATTACTACACCTTCATTAATATCCGCGATTTCGGCTCCGATTCTTACTGGGGTTGCAACTGCATCTACGACCGGGTCCGTAACCCCGGTATCATCATCGACACGTTTAACCTGACCAACATTTGCTACAACCGGCACGTCAACATTTACTGCGGCGGCCCGGATTATAATTGGTGCAACACCCGAATCCGTCAGCTCGGAGGCAGGGAATGTGGACGCGTTTATGTAAATCGTTATGACAACGTAAACCGGTTAGGCGGGAAATGGGCCCGGCGCGAAGGCGAACAGCTGGGACTGGTCGCACCCCGTATTCGCGGCAACAAAAATCCGAGATTCCGGCCAAAAATTGCCGAGTCGGCTGGCGCTGACAAAATCGATCACGGCTGGAAAGGGATTAAGGATCGGAAACAGGAACAACGGTTGCGAAATCACATTGCCCAGGAAACGAAGGGCAAGAATCCGAGAAATTCGCCCGCAAAATTACCGCAGGGAGCTGCCGAAAAAATGGCGAAACACGGCGGCGGCCGTCACGGGAAAATTATTGGCGCGGAAGGAACTGGACGAGGTGCGCGGGCCGCCCAGGGAGGCGGTGGAGGTTTGCGACCCGGTGGTAAGGGTGGTCGGCGTGGTCAGGGCGCGCAAGCCGGACCGGGACAAGGAGGTGCGCGACAAGCAGGGCCGGGCCAACAAGCCCAGGGACGCGCAGGCGGAGATCAGCATCCCGGGAAACGGGGTCGCAGAGGCCAGGGCCAAATGGGTGGCGGCGCGGCGGCCGGAACCGGTGGCCAAGCTGGGGCAGCCGGATTTGATCAGCATCCCGGCAAAGGACGTGCACGAGGCCAAGGCCGAAGAGCTGCTGGCGGCCAAATGGCAGGAGCCGGTGGAACTCAGGCCGCTGGTCCGGGCGGGCGAGCCGGAGCTGGCCAGGCGGCTGGTGCTGGCGGCGGACGCCGTCGACCAGGTCAGTCGTTAGGCAGAAAACGGGGTGGCGGTGCCGGCGCGGGAGCGGCGACCGCTGGTGGAGCTGGTGGAGCAACCCAGGGTGCCGGAGCGGCCGGAGCGGGCAGAGGTGGCCAGCAACCTGGAGGTCGTCGGGGTCGTGGACAACGCGGTGCGCAAGGTGGTCAGCAGGGGGCTGGCGGCGGTCCGGCGGCACAAGGCGCTGGTGCGACCGGGACGCAAGCTCAGGCTGGAGCCCAGGGCGCCGGACGTCGCGGCGGCCAAGGACGGCGTAATCGCGGTCAGGGTCAGGGACAAGGTCAAGGCGGAGCTTTTAGCGGTGCCCAAACCCAAGGTGCGCCCGGACAGCAAATGCAGCCCCGCAGTGGAGGGCAGACGCAGGGCGGAGGCGGCAAACGGCAGGCTCAACGACGAGAGCGACAACGCCAGCAAGGCATGGGCGCTGGTCAGGGACAACCCGGCGGCGGGCAAGCTCAAAGCCAGGCTGGGGCCGGACAACGCCGAGGCGGTGCAGGCGGCCAGGGACGCCGGCGCCAGCAACAACAGCAAATGCAACAGGCCGGTGGTCAGGCCCAAGGCCAGGGACAATTTCGCGGCGCACAGGCCCAGGGCCAGGGCGGCGGGCAACGCCGAGGCGGTGGGGGCGGAGGCGGCGCCCGTCGGCAACAGCAACTTCAGCAACAACAAGCTCAGCAGCAACAGCGCGCCCAGCAGCAGCAACAACGTCAGTTGCAACAGCAACAGCAGCGTCAATTGCAACAGCAGCAAATGCAGCAACAACGCCAGATGCAGCAGCAACAACGGCAGCAGCTTCGGCAGCAACAGATGCAGCAGGGTGGCGGCGGCGGCGGCGGTCGCGGAGGCCGCGGTGGCGGAGGCGGTGGCGGCGGAAGGCGGCGTGGTCAGCCCACTCCGACTCCACCCGGATAGGCGGCTGCGCTGGCGCACGATTTTCGGCAAATTACAGCAAAGGCCGCCCGCGTGGCGGGCTCAAGTTGGCGCCGGGATGCCGGTGGGCGGCGCTTCGGCCCTGCGGGAGGCCGGTGCCGGGCGGCTCGCCCGGCACAACGGCAACGGGTTGTGGGTATATTTTTGTGAAAACGAAGAAAAATCTTGACGCTTTTGACGGACCTAAGTCACTCTGGCCATTCAGCTAAACTCCATTCTCCTATCTATTGTACCTATGAAACCTACGTTTCGCTTGCTCTGTTCGCTCGCCTCGTTTCCGGCATTTATTGCCGTCACTTTGCTGTCCGCGCTTTCGTTAGGCCCGGCGGTAGCCCAGCAAAGTGGCGATGATCCCGATGCCGCTTCCGCCCGCAAAACCCAACTCGATAGCCCGGATCTTCCGTTAAGCCGCCAAAAAGCGGTAACGGTGATGGTGGAATTCGCCGCTCCCCCCGCGGCCAAGGATTATGCCGAAGCCTTGCGTGTCGCCCAGGCCGACGTCGACGCCAAACGCAACTTCGCGTTAAGGCACCCGAAATTAAAAAGCTCCAAGACCGTGCTGCGCAAGCCGGCAGTTGCCACGAAAATCAACTCGACTGCCGCCCAAAAGGTTGCGACTCGGGTCAAAGAACTCGATCGTGTCCAGCGCGCCCTCTTGCCCAACCTAACGGGTAAAGAGATCGGCGGCCGCGTTCTTTTCCGCGCCCAGCGCGCCTACAACGGCGTTGCCATGATTGTTTCACCGGACAGAATCGCGCAAATATCGCGCCTCCCCGGAGTCAAGGCGGTGCATCCGATGCGTCCGTTAAGCCGAATGGCCGCATTTTCCGACATCGACTTTTTGGGTGCCCGGTCGTTTTGGGCCAGACCGCCGTTTGGCCTCCACGGCGAAAATATCACGGTGGCGGATATCGATACCGGCTTGGACTATATTCACGCGAATTTTGGCGGACCGGGCACTCCCGGCTACGCCCTGGTGTCGGATCATGGATCAGCGGCCTCGGCTCCAAATCCATTTTTTCCAAGCCCGAAGGTCCCTAACGGCTTCGATTTCGCGGGCGACGATTACGATGCCGATTCAACTGACCCGGCTCACGCGCCCGATCCGGACCCGGATCCGTTTGATTGCAACGGTCACGGAACCGGCACCGCCAGTCTGATCGGCGGTTATGGCGTGACCAACGCCGGCTTTACCTACTCCGGCAACTACAACGCTTCCAATCCGGCGATGGCCAACCTGTCCATCGCGCCCGGCATGGCGCCCAACGCGAAAATTTACCCGCTGCGCGTCTTTGGCTGCGAAGGGTCAACCAATCTCACCGTCCAGGCTATCGAATGGGCGATGGACCCTAACGGGGACGGCAATTTCAATGACCGTTCCGACGTTATCAACATGTCGCTGGGTTCTGCCGAAGGTTACGCAGATGATCCCAGCGCTGTCGCAGCCTCGAATGCCAGCGCGATCGGCTGCCTGGTCGTTTGTTCGTCCGGTAATTCAGGAGATACCTTTTATGTTCATGGCAGTCCCGGCGCGGCTACCGGCGTGCTGGCTGTGGCCGCTTCGTTCAGTGACCAAAACGGATTTATTGCCAATGGACTGGTGACGGTAAACCAGCCGGCGAGCCTGGCCGGCCGGCAATTCTTCGCCATCAAGTCGAGCGGCAGCCCGCCTACTCCGAATGGCTCCCTTACCGGCGAGGTGGTTTACGGTATTCCTCATGATGGTGGGCCGGCAATGACTCCGGCATCTACCGCTCCCCTAACGAACGCAGCCCAGTGCGCCGGCAAAATCGTGCTCCTGGACCGCGGCGGTGGTGTTTCCTTTGAACAAAAGGTCAAACGCGCGATCGCTTCCGGCGCTATCGGCGTTATCATCGCGAACAATGCAAATAATCCGCGAGATGATTTCCCGCCGGTGAACGTCGGTCTTTTCTTTGATTCTCCCATTCCCGAACACGGCATCAGTAAGAATGATGGCGACACCTTGAAGGCCGCAGCCGCATTTGATGCAACTACTGGGCTTTCAACCAGCATACCGGCGGCAAGCGTCACCCTAACTGACGTGAATGTGGCGGTGCCTCTGCCTGGAAACCCGGCCGGTAGCGCGGCAGGCGCCGGTTCCCCCGACACGGTCCCGACCTACACCTCGCGGGGACCTCGTCTGCCGGACAGCGCGCTGAAGCCGGACCTGGCTGCACCTGCCGAAGTTACCGGCGTGGCGCTAACCGGGACCGGCAGTGGAGTGGCGAATTTTAACGGCACCTCATCAGCCGCTCCGCATGTTACCGGAACGATGGCATTGCTCCGGCAGCTGCACCCCACCTGGAGTGTTCAGGAACTGAACGCGGTGGTTTGCGGAACAGCTACCCATGACCTGGCTACCACTGCCGGAGGCGCCACCAAGATCGGTGTCGGCCGCAGCGGCGCAGGGCGTCTCGACATGGACCTGGCGAGCAAGGCCAACGTGGTCGCTTACAACGGAACCGATCCGAATCTGATCGGCGTCTCCTTTGGCGCAGTTGAAGTGCCGGTGGACGGGTCCCGCACCCTGACCAAGAGCATCAAAGTCGTTAATAAGGGTACGAGCGACGTGACCTATAACATCTCCTACGTCGATAGCGTCGCCGCTTCCGGCGCGAGCTTCACCCTGCCGGCTTCGATTACCGTGCCGGCCGGCGGCTCGGGCGCGTTCAACGTGACGTTCACCGCCACGGGCAACGCCCTGCGCCATGAACGCGACCTAAGCACCGGAACGACGCAGGCCACGAATTTCGGTACCTTCTCGCGTCAGTACCTGACGGAAAAGGCCGGTTACGCGGTGTTGACTCCGGCCAGTGGTCCGGAGCCGGTCCAACGAGTGGCGCTCTACGCCGCGCCGAAACCCTCGTCCTCGATGCACGCCACCACCACCGGTGTCGTGCCTGAAGCTGCTTCCGGAAGCTTCACCGTTAATCTTTCGGGGTCGCAGATCAACACCGGCAGCACGTTCCCGAATGATATCGTTAGCTACGCCAAGGCCTTTGAATTGCAGTATGCCAATCCGCTGGCCGGTTCGCCTAACGCGCCGACCGATCCGAATGTGATCAAATATGTCGGCATCACCAGTGACTGGGTGAATCGCACTACGGCGGAAAGGGATGGCTTCCTGCCCTGGGTGAGCTTCGCCATCGAAGGATTCGGCAATGCGCCGGTTCCCGATTTCAACGGGTCGGACAAGGAAATTTTCATCGATCTCGATTTCGACAACAATTTCGATATCGCGATTTTCCTGAACCGCCTGCTTAACGGCACGTCGCCGACCAACGTTTACTTCTCGACGCTGGTCGACCTCGCCGGTGTGTTCGGCCCTCCGGGTGCCGCCTACGCGTGGGAGCCGACCAATGCCCGCGCCGTTGCGCCAACCAGTCGCGACACCAACAGCTTCAATAACAGCGTAATCGTAGTTCCGATCGACGGCTTGGTCGGGACCGGATTCACCTCCTTCCAGTATCTGGTAGCGACATTCGATCGCTCCGGAAATCAGGTGGATGAAACGCCGTTGCTGTTCTTTGACGCCGCGGCCCAGGGATTGAATCCAACCCCGCCGGCGACGGTGGAACCGTTCTTCGTGAACGATCTGACCGCGACGTCATTCAACGTGGCTTATGATGGTACCGGCTTCCAGGCTAACGGGTCGCTGGGACTGATGATCGTGCATATGCACAACGGCACCGGCAACAAGACCGACGTCGTTGCCTTCCGTGCGCCAACGATTACCGGATTCAGCCCGACCAGTGCGCACGTGGGTGACTTCGTCACCATTACCGGTTCCAACTTCGGCCCGGGAACAAAGGTCGCGTTCTTTAAGAGTTCGGCGCCATTCTTTGTTGAGGCAACGGAGGTCAATGTGCTAACCTCGAATACGTTGTCGGTGCGGGTGCCTGCCGGCGCCAGCAGCGGCCCCA
>DATFCK010000518.1:0-7286 GCA_035253185.1 Chthoniobacterales bacterium
ACGTTCATTTGAAGCAGTTATACCAACACATGTAACTTTCCGCCGCATTTCGAAAACACGGGAGGAGCAGCCGCACAGCTCACTCGGCACGGCCGCGGGCGAAATTCCGAAATGGAGCGAAACAGCTTCAATCAGATCAAACAATCAGCAAAACTACTTATAACCTGTCCAGCTTTTGGTGTTAGGCCACTAGCTAAATCCCTACGGGGATGTCGTTTTCTGTTCTGTAGAACTGGAGGCCCTTCACGGCAGCATCGTCGGCGGGCGCACCATTAATAAACAGGAATATCGCACCTCCGGAAGGTAAATTGAAGCGAAGAAGTCCTGTCGGCGTCACGCGTGTATAGGCGCCTAGGTTAGCGACAACCTCTCGAACGCTCATCCCACGCGATATAAAGCGGAATTCCCGTGGTAGCTCCCTTGCGTCCCATTCATGCGGATTAACAAAAACTCCGCGGCCCTCGTCGCTGCCAGCGCGTAAATCACGAACCAATATCTGCACAAACCCGCTCAGCCAAATGATTACTAAAAGAGCGAAAACAATTGTCTGTGCACTCGGCCAAATGGTGGCCACGAGTTTGGAAATAACCCAAGCCGCTGCAGCGCCTAGCACTAGACCACCTGCATATACCTGAATCCGATTCATAACGTCATAAAGGTCGAGGCGAGGAAGGGAGCGGCCAGCCGCGCTTATCGGTCTCGCTTTTTAAGAATCCAGTTTGTTCCGTCCCACGTCCACTCTATGATTTGACCAGTCCACTCTGCTCGATTTGTTGGCACCTCTGATGGGTTGCCATAGCCGGCGACGCCAGCGACAACTGTGCTGGTCACCGTAGTCCAAAAAGGCGGATTCACGAGATATGCATTCCAACCTACTAATCCAAAATACCCGATTACAGGTGCTCCTACAAGGCCAGCCGCCCCAACTCCATACCAATTCATCGCATTTCCGAAGTCGTTCAAGCTCGAAAGCGTATCCGCGTGGACTTGGCCAGCTTGGGTCAATTTCTTTCTAAGGTGCCCGTAGTCGAATAAGCTTCCAAGTTTTACACCCTCCGGAGCATTGCCTTGCCCTGCTCCGCCGCCTTTTGAGCGGACTCCACCGCCTCCATGCTCGCCGCGGCCACCGCCGCCTCCTACGCTGGCGAATGGCAGGCTGCCAAGATCACCAACCCCCCAGCCGCCCGCACCACCCCCACCCCCGGTGCCAGGTCCGCTGCCGAGACCGCCTAAACCACCTAGACCACCCGGACCGGAACCCGAACCGCCGAGCCCTCCAAGTCCACCGGGACCCGAGCCCGGACCGCCCGTTCCATCACCTAGGTGAACGCCGACTTCAGGAAAGTCACCAACCGGCGCCTCGGGCAGGTCGGTGCCGCCATCTCCCCAAGGCTCTCCGCCGATTGAGTATGTTGGGTCATTTCCTTTGTGCTTTGTAGGCTCTGCCGCGCCATCGCCGCTCAATCCAAAGGGATCGATCCACTGAAAAAACAGCCTCATTCGCGATACAGGTTTTGCCGTATTGGCACCGAACCGAGCGGGAAAGTGTAGTTCGAATCCTTGTAACGAGATTCTTGGCTATTCGGAGCGCCCGCGATGCGCTCTGTCCTCCTTCGTAACAGGACTTCACGGTCCCGTAAGTTCCATTTCTGCAGAGACCACTCCGCTTGGATGTCAGGATCTAAAGGAGTCTGGAACACCAGTTTGAAGGTCCCTTCATCCAACATAAAGATGAGTACGGCGGCTTGATGTCCGTCCAAATGATCCGTAACAGCAAGATAATCTGAGCTCGGCGACCAGCTCGCTTCTAGCCAACGAGGTGATTTCCATAGAACCGTCTCATTGCCTGCTTGAGACCGAAGGCGCACCTGTTGTCCACCCGATTCTGGCTGCTGACCAATCTGAACGATCCAAGCGCCGTCAGGCGACGCTACATTAGGTGGGTCGCTGGCTAAATTGAGGTCGGCCGCTACAGCCACAAGAAAACACGTTGAACAAGCCAGTGAAACAAGTCGGTTTAAACGCATATCATTGTTTTACCACCATGGATCGATTCTAACCGTCGCCCACTCCGCGATTTCGCGCGTGTCCCAAATATCGATCCACTGATCAGCGGCAACGCCGTTAGGCGCGCCTAGATAGCTCCGCGAAAATAGATTTCCGCGGCCCCAATCCTGAACTGTTCCCGAGTATATTTGTCCGTTGTCAAAATAGACGGTCATACGTGTGCCGAGAGGATATGCATAACTCGACGGATCGACGCCCTTCTGCCAAGTCTTATCTTTTAGACTTTGTAATTGGGTATTACCCACTGCAATGCTGCCCGGTCCTAACCGGTTACTAACCGATCCCACTCGATCGTGAAAGGACGTGACTAACATCCGCTTCCACTCGGCCTGTCCGTGATAATATGGCCCAAGTGACAAATCGCGGAAGATTTGATCTGTGGATGGAGAAAAAGGCGGCGGTGGTGGCGGCACCTCGGCACCCGTTACCACAACCTCTTTAACCGATTGCACCGGGGGGCCTAAACGGATAGGGCTTCCGCCGATTGGCCGGCTTCCACCGCCCCCCACGCCTCCGCGGCCTTGATGTAAGGCAGGATCCAACCCGAGGCCGGATGTGCCGGGATATTCAGCACCCGGGCTGTAAAGGTCAGAGGCGATATCTATGCCGCCGCCGTCAACAACGACCCCTTCTGCCGAGGGCGAAGTAATTCCATTGCCTAGTTTGTTGGGTGGGGCAGCTTCCTCCATTCCAAGTGGATCGAAGCTATTCGGCGGATTATTGCCGCAGAATCGGTACAGATTACTTCCTCCGCCGTGCCCAATCGGATCCGGCTGCAAAAACCGCGATGTATCGTGGCGGTAAAATCGGAACCGAAAGTCGTAGAGATCCGTTACTGAGGAATAATCGCGTCCGTTATAAAGAAACCGGTTGCCAACCGTCGAGCTGCTTTGTGCCTGACCGGTCGGGCTCCAGAAGGACGGTTTGCCGCCCAGGTTATAGGTGTAACGCTCGATAAGCGCACCGCTGTCATTGGACACGTGCGAGATGTTTCCCCGACCATCCTGATGATACCAGATTCGGTTTGCAGCGCCGGCGTTGAAGCGAGCGACCAGTTCATCGGTGCCGGCACCATTTAAATAATGAGTCACATTCCCGCCAGCATATTCCTGGATCAAACTCCAACCGTCCCAAACGCTGTAAGTGACAGTTCCGTTTTCATTGCGAGAAAACTGCCGGTTCAACCCATCGTATAAATAACTGACGTGACGGTTCAGGGTATTGTTGTCGGCGTTGGTCAGACGGTTCTGCGCGTCGTAAGTGTACGTCCAGCCCGATCCCGTTGCCTGGTTCTGGTTGCCGTTCACGTCATAATTGACGGTGCCAGAAACGTAATCGGTGGTGTATTGATTGAGCGCGTTGGTTACGTAGTTAGACACGATTCCATTATCGCTCGTTTGGGTGCGATTCCCGTTGGTATCGAAGTTAAGGGTCATCAGGGCTCCGCCTGTTACACTGCCACCGGACAAGCTACCGTCACGATTGAATCTGGTAATCTGATCCGCGAGGTCATAGCTGTAGCCATCAGCTGTTCCGGCGTTTCGCTGTTCGTATGTCAATCGGCTAACGGTATCGAAGCCGTAACTGAACGATGCCGTGCCATTAGTAAAGGTGGTCGACATCGACGGAATCCGGTTAATCGCATCTGCGACACCGTAAACCGTATCCCTGACCGAGAGCGGATTCACTTTCCGATGTTCCCGATTACCATTGAGATCGTAAATGTATTTCACCCACTGGGCTCCGGCGTTGTCGTGAATATTGTCGAGCTGATTGCGATTGGTATAATCGTAGAAGAAGAAAACCTCTGAACTCGGATAAACAATCTTGGATCGCAAGCCATCGGCGTTGTAGGAGTATGTGGTCGTTCGCCACGGATCACCCACGCCTGAGCGGCTTTCGGTGTAGAGCAAATTGTCGTTGTAATAATTCCTGGTGATCGACGTATACCAGTTGTTGACATTGGTTAGGCGTGAAGCCGTGTCATAAACGAGAGCGACATCGGTCGTCGCCGGATCACTCCAATCCTGGAACGTGAGCTGATTGCGTTCGTCATAGGTATTCGTCAGCACATGTCCGGCTCGGTTTGTGTATGTCCGGACGTTCCAGGCAGCGTCATAGGTTAATTGTTCCGACTTCGGACCGCCCCCGGCGTCCGGATATTGAAGATTCGTTAGAAGGCCTACCGAATTATAGGTGTAGGTATAGAATGAAGTCGGATAGCTGGCCACCAGTCGCGGATCCTGAAATGTCTGTACTAAACCCGACGGGTAATAAGTGTACTTCGACACGGCTGGGTTCGACGTAGGATTCGCCGGATCCAATTGCACCGTCTGCTGCAACACACGATTCATCGCATCGAACGAATTGTTGGTAATCAGCTGGTTATTCGTTCTGCGCGTGGTCAGCACGTTACTGGCAGCGTCGTACGTCCAGTTGATGGTGTGGCCGTCGACGTTTCGGTTGGCGGCAATTGGATCGTCAACAGAGGTTAGGCGGTTACGCGCGTCATAATTGTAGGTCCAAACGTTACTTTTAGGATCGGTTTTATTAATTAAGTTGCCTACTTGATCATAGCCAAAAAGGGTCCAGGCATCATCCGCAGTGCCCGGAGCTTCGCGTACGACGATGAGCCGCCAGTTAGCATCATGGGAATAGTGCGTGGGCTTGCCCGCAGGTGAATAAGTGGCGTTTGGACGGGCAGCGGTCTCCCTATATTCCAACCCCGGCGGTTGGTAGGTGATGGTCGTAGTCGGAGTTGTCAGATCGCCGTTACCGCGTTGTGGTGTGGTAATAGTCCGTAGCCGCTTATAATCGTCGTAGGTGTAGGTGGTCGTATGACTCAACTCGTCGGTAACACTTGCCAGAGTGTCATCAGTGTTGTAAGCCCAGTTGATAGAACTGGGGCTGGGAGCCGGATGCGTTAACGTCGTTAGGCGGCCACGTGTGTCGTGCGTTAAAGTCGTCACGTTGCCGCGACCATCGCGCACACTGCTGACATTATCTCTGCTATCGTAGGTGTAATGGACTGTGTTAGTGCCATCAAAAACGTCAGTCAGCAGGCCCCTGGGGTCGTACGTGTAGGTATAGGTTGCGCCTGCGGTGATGCGGTGCGTTAACCCCTTGTTAAAGGTGTTGTAGGTGTAGGTCTCGAAGCCGGTGTCCGGGTAATCGATTCGAATGATCCTGTTACTGCCGTCCCTTGTGTAATCGAAGGCGGTGTGCCCGAGCTCGTCGATTATTCGATCAAGGTAATATCCAGTGGCCGGATCCGAATAGAAAAACTGGATCGTTGAACTATCACCAGGATTGGTCAGGACATTTACTTTTCCGGTCAAGACTAACCGTGTGAAGGATGTAATATTTCCCCGAGCGTCTTTAACCTTGTTCAGGTAACTGTTGGCATCATAGCTGAAGTAGGTGGGATTATCTTTGAAATCGGTTATCGCTCCAAGTAGATACGGCTTCGGAACAGTGAACCCGGGCTGAGCCCACGGTGGTGCAGGTAGTCCATAGGTCCATATTCGGTAAGGACCGTCGCCGCGAGTCTCGATCCGAGTGCTTCCGTTCACTCCAAGGGTGACCACAGTCGTAGGCGTCGGCGTCGGACCACTAATGGGACTGCCGTCGTAATAGTTTTCGCTCGCGATCTGGCCGTACACCGCGGTGCCATACGAGTATCCGATCCGTTTCATCGGCCCTGGGTAATGCGGATCGTCGCAGGTTTGAAGCAGAGGCCAGGCAGTGCCGACGTTCGATGGTTTGTAAGTATAGGTCGCTTTTGTTGTACTGATCGGATCCGAGATATAGTTCGCGTTGGTTAGAACCGTGAAGTTGGTCCCATTAAACGATTGGGTTGCGTATGTGTAGGTGACGCTTTGAGTAATAGTGTTCGTGCTGTAGCCCGCATCAACCCGCGTAATCTTTCCATTCGGCCCGTCATAGGTCAGCTTGAACCAACGGCCTCCAGGTTCTTGTACCTTGGTAATTTCCTTGTTAGCACCAACCGTGAAGACAGTGATCAAGCCCTGAGGATCGATGATTTCCACCGGATGAAGGACGAAGAACACCTCGCTGGGATTGACGCTCACTCGCGTCATCTGCTGGTGAAAGTGCACTTTGCTGCCGTCAGTTAAAAAAAGGTACACTTCTCCACTGCCGCTGACTTTTTGAAACCGCTCGCCGGTGCCTGCCGGTCCATTATACAGCGTGTCTCCCTTGGTGCTGGCGCTGAAATTGATCGAGCGGCCATCGGGAAACTTCACCGTATACGAAGCCGGAAGCGTGTTAACAGTTTCGTCGGTGGAAGCCGTCCAAAGGTACGAGTGTGTCCATCCCGTAGATCCGAGGTGGTTGGCGACGGTACCACCGATACGACTGTTGTACGTTCGGGCCCACTGCATCGGTGTCACCGCTCCTGAAATCGTTAGGTCTACAACCGTGCGGGTGGCATTGGCAGTGTAGGGCGAGAATGAACAGGCGGTCATACTGTTGCCGCTAAACTGTCCGGCTACACCGGTTGGATTGTCGTTGCCTACTCCCTGAGCAAAGCCGCTGGCCCCGGCAATAAAAATTACAAATGCGGAAAACTGATTCCGAAAAGAAAAGATTTTCATTTTTCTCAGCTCCCCGGAAACAGAACTGGGTTGTTGTCCGAATTCGTTAAATCCCGCACCCAGAACTCGAGCATTTGCCCGTTGTCTCCCTGGTTAACGAGCACGCGATACAAACCGATATCGTTGCCGGCCTTAAAGTGCAGGGAAAGACTGCCGTCCTTCGCAATAATCCCGCGGGCCGGCAATGTGATAGTCCCACCATCAAGCGCAGTAGCCGCGACGGTTTGACCGCTCATCGCAGTTGAAAAGGTAAGAGTGACCTTGACCAGCTGACCTGGTCGAAGGCCTACCTTTTGCAGTCGTTCGTTTCGCGCCTTGAGATTGAAAACAGCGCCGGCATCGGTAGCTATTTCGGCGCTGGAAGGCGGACTCCAGCCTGGATCAGTGTCGGCGACGTCCTGTCCGGGAAGCTTCGTGGTTGTTAGGCACAACATGCCGGCGAGAATAGCCAGCCCAAAGAGAAGGCGTTTTCGTTTCACGCCGCCGATTTCGGCCGATAAAGGCTTGCTAAATCAACTGAAACAGTTGTGACACAGTTTCGGAACTGCTCACACTCGGTGACAACGCGGCGCTTTCTTAACAAGAAACTTCGGCTGTCTTTTG
>DATFCK010000519.1:0-4173 GCA_035253185.1 Chthoniobacterales bacterium
CGTGATCGAGCAGCAATTTATCGAACTTCGATCGCGTGACCTGAAACGAGTATTCGGTTTGAGACCGGTAAGCGTCTTTGAAATAAAATTTTACTCCTTCATCGCCGCAGGCGCTGAAGAATTCCCCCCCGTATTTGCGCAAAAAACCTGCCTCCTGAAATTTGGGAAGCAAATCCATCCGGCGGAACGCCTTCATGCTGAATGGCAGCAGTGATTCCCCGATGTGAAATCGTGGAAATTTTTCCCGTTCGAAAACGACCACTCGACGGCCGGCGCGCGCCAGCAATGTAGCTGCGGTACTGCCGGCGGGGCCGCCGCCGACAATTGCGACATCGTAGGTGGTATCGGTCATCGCAGAAATGTTAGCAGCGCCTCGCAATTTCTGCCAGCGGCAGCCTGTAGAAGCGGCGTCTCGCCGCTTTTCTTCAAGGATACGCGACGGGACGTCGCGTCTACCATGACCGCCGATCAAATCGCGATACGACCCCATCCCGCCGCTACAAGGCCGGCAAGGCCCACTTTGCGCGCTGCTCATTATAGATAGGGCGCGGCAGTTGGATAAGCAGGGGATCTTTCGCCGGATCGATCCAGCCTAACAAACGGACCATGGCCGGCTCAGCCATTACGGTGCAGCCGGATGTCAGAGTGGTGGAGTTTTTCCAGACGTGAAGAAAAATGCACGAACCTGCTCCGGGAATCGGGGGTTCGTTATGCCTGACCCAAATACCCCATTTGTAGCGACCGTCTTTCAGCATCATGTTCTCGGCGCTACGCCAATCCACCTGGTGAATTTTCGTTTTGTCGACCAATTGATTGTAATAACGCGATTTTGGGTCGTCTACGGCGACAACGTTCTTCGTTAGGGGAAGATACCGCATTCGAGTCGCCGGTGGCTTCGTGGCATAACCGAATGCGGTTCCCAATCGGAAAATCCCAGCCGGCGCTTTGTCATCGCCTTCGCGTTTCGTGGGGCCTTTAAAGCTGGAGCGGCGCATTTCGCTGCGACCCCAGGCGAGTCCGGCGCGACCAAAAAGCACTGGCGTCGACTCACCAACTTGGCTCCAGCGCGCGCCGTTTTTTCGCTCTAACTGCCAGAGTAGGCCGCGGGTGGACGACCACGAATTGGCGAGAACGACAACGCATTGGCGACTGGTTTTTAGTTCGGTTGATGCATCTGCGGCGCGGGTTTCGATTGTGCTGATGAGAACAACCAGAGCGATTCCGAGGCAGCGTTTCACCAGGGGCAATTGTAGGCGGTCTGGATCAGATCACATTCAAATATCTGATGATCCGGTCTATCCAAAGCGGCGAAGCATCGCCGCACTCCAAAACGTGGCCGACGTCCCAGGCTCCTTGTGCGCTTGCGTCTTGCAGGGCGGCGGGCGCTCCGCCGCTTTGGATAACGGGACGCAGGGCGAATCACCGATTGAATACTGCTACCCGTGGTGATTGGTCGCCCATTCCAAGCACTTGTGCATAACCCAAACCCGCCTTAACAAATCCGGGTGAAATTGATCGATCGGGCGATCAGCCGCGAATTACTGGTGAACGTGCTGTTCGCCATCGCAGTGCTGAGTCTGGTTTTGGTGGTAGGGCAGATCCTTCGCAAACTTCTTCCGCTGCTGGTCAATCATGATGTGCCGGTTGAATACCTGATCAGTTTCATCGCTTACGTTCTGCCGTTCTCGCTGATCTTCACGATTCCCTGGGGTTTGTTAACCGCCATCCTCCTGGTGTTCGGGCGTCTGTCGGCGGACAATGAATTGATTGCGCTCCGATCCAATGGGGTAAGCATCACTCGCATTTGCGTTCCGTTGGCGGTAGTGGCGCTGGCTTGCTCGGCCATTTGTTTGTGGCTGAACGTGCAGGTAGCGCCCGCTGCCCAGGAAAAACTTCGCAGCACCATTTTCGATCTGGCTACCCGCAATCCCATGGCGCTGTTCGGTAGCGATCAAGTGATCGATCAGTTTCCCGGCCGAAAAATTTACGTCGGCAAAAAGGAAGGTAACAAACTCGACAACATCATTGTATTCGAGATGAACGAAGACGCGTTACCGATTCGAGTGACTTATGCGCGCACCGGCATGCTGCAGGCAGACCTGGAGAACAAACGCATTCTGATGCACCTGTATGAAGCGCGCTACCAGCAGCGCGACGAGAAAAATCCCCTCGATCTGCGCAAGATCCGGGATGGCATCAGCATGACCGAAGGTACTTTGCCGATCAGCCTGGAGGAGCTCTATCAAAAGGAAAAGAAGAAGCCCAGTCGTTCCGCGCTGTCGATTGCTCAGCTGCTGGATCAGCTGAAGAGTGAAAACCGGCGGGAGCGAAGTGAAAGCCGGACCGAGATTAACAAGCGCTTTTCTTTTCCGTTCTCCTGCCTCGCGTTTGCGGTGATTGGAGTACCGTTAGGCGTGACCGCCCATCGGCGAGAGACTTCGATCGGTTTCGCCATGGGTTTGATCGTGGCGATTGCTTATTTTCTGTTTGTCATCCTGGGTGACACCTTGCGTTCGACGCCTTCGGTTCACCCGGAATTGCTGGTTTGGTTTCCCAACGTGCTGTTTGGAGTGCTCGGCGTGATACTCTTCCGGCGTCTCGCCCGGCAGTAACGGCGGCGTCAGGTTTCTCGAACGCTCGACTCCTGGCCGCGTCTGACATCACGAATGGCGCAAAATATCTAAATATCAGTTGCGCTCTGGTTAGGGTGGTGTTCCATGCCGATATATATGAAGAGATACTTTGCCGTGGTTGGAGCGGTTGTGGCAGTTACGCTGGCGTTAATTCCGTTGGCTGGCATCGCCGAAGACGAGGCCGAATACACTTTCAAAGTTCATAACACGACTAAAGACAAGATTACCAAGTTGCTGGCATCGGAAGATGGAAAAGAGTGGGGTAATTTTGATATCGGCAGCGGAATCAAGCCCGATGAAACCGTTACTCTGAAGTGGGACCAAAAGACTAACGAGAGTGACTGCAAGTGGTACTTCAAGGCGGTATTCGCCGATGGCGAAGAATCCGAAGCCAAGCAATTCGATTTCTGCGAGGACGATCTGGAGCTCGAGTTCTAAGGACGGCCGCAAGGGGGTTGATATACCCAGCGGCTGATGAACACAGGTGGAACGCGTTGTCCCTAACGCGTTGCTATAACAGAGGCGCGACATCGGCTCATTCTGAGAAAGTAATGAGCAGCAAGAACTGCTGGTGAATTAGCATCGTCTTAGGGACAAGCCGATCCACCTGGTGCTTGTGAACGCGCGAATGTAACGCATTGCCTGCCAGGCCGTAGTCGTATCCTCTCCAGAGGCAGAATTGCCGGTACCACGAGCGTCACACCAAAGTAGAAGCGGCGTCCCGCCGCTTTACGCGACGGGACGTCGCGTCTACGCCGCCGGATTACCCGGGTGATAGAGATCATCGCTCTCGACGTCAAACACGCGGTTGAGCCGGGCGCGATAGTTTTCAAACGCAATCTGCGCGCTTAATTGAAGCAGCTGCTCTTCGGAGAATTTCTGGCGTAACGCGGAGTAAAGATCATCCGAAATATTGGCGGGCGTAGTGGCCATGGCATCTGCCAGTTCAATGACTAAAAGCTCCGTCTCGTTGAATATCGACAAGTCGGCGCCCCGTACGGCCAGGAGTTTTTCATCGGTTAGGCCGGCCTTTCTGCCCACGGCAGAATTTACGTCTATTCAGAAGGGGCAACCGATGCGGGAAGCGGTGCGGACTTTGCCGAGTTGAATGTAACGGAGCGAAACCAGCCGTTTGCGGGCGAGACCGGCCTCCATGCCGATGCCGCCCCAGACGATGCCCGGCACGCGCATCTGCAGTTTCACCGGGGTCAGATCTTTGCCGAACATCTTGCGCATCGCCCCATAAAACCAGCGCAGATGCCACGGCGCCTGTTTTCGTTCCAGTCCAGTAATGCGCGCCATACTTGGAAAACTTAAACCTCCAACGCCGAACGTCCAACGCGGGACGGTCATCAGAAAAGGAAGCAAACTCCAAACGCCGGACGCCGAACGCCGAACGTCGAATTTCAGAAGGCGCGGCAGACGTCGGACATTGGTTTACGGCCAGCCCGTTATTTTGCCCCGATATTTCAGGCATGAGACTAAACGTGGTTTCGTTCATTTTCTGCTTCGCGACGACAGTTTGGTGCAATGCCGAAGA
>DATFCK010000520.1:0-26058 GCA_035253185.1 Chthoniobacterales bacterium
CAGCCCGCTACTCGATCCCCCGTCGTTAGCCCCAACGAATGGCGCGTTGTCGAAGATCTTGGTGTCGTAATGCGAGCAAATCAAAAAATCGGGCGTCGACTTTACATTTCCGTTTTTCCCGCGGAATCGCGCAATCAGGTTGACGAACTCCATTTTGCCGCGCGGGGTTTCATCGCTGAACGGCTGGCGTGTTACTTCCCACCCGACGTCGCGAAGATTTTTTTCGATATAAGCCCGTGATCTCTCCAACGCTTCGGAACCGGGAATGCGTGGCCCGAGATCGACCAATGCCTGGACATGAGCCAGCGCTTTTTCCCCCGAGACTTCTTTCCACATTGGTTCCTTCTCCGGTTCGGCCGAACACGAAACCAGACAAAACCCTAACAACACTGCAGCTGGGAAAAAGATCCGCATATGACGAGGTGTTAACGGTAGCGGCGGTCTATTCGTCACGCCATAGGCTTGGCGAAGGCGGATGATCGTCGCACTTTTCCGAAAAAGACGTTCAGCACCGGCGACGCCCGACAACAATAGTGAGCACCCCGCAACGGACCAAAACAACCGGTCAACTCTGGCTCGGTCGCACGCCGAGCAGATTCAAAATCCGGTCGAGATCTTCGTTGCCATAGTAATCGATCTCGATTCGTCCACTCTTTTCGCCGTGCTGAATCTTGACGTGTGTTCCGAGATGTTGCTGCAGGCGCTCTTCCAGATCGGAAATGGCCGCCGAGCTGCCGTTCTGATTCCCACCGCGCGGTTTCCGGCGTTTGCTCGCGATCCCAAGTTGTCGGGCTACCAGCCGTTCGGTCGCCCGAACGGTTGATTTGCGTCGCAACACCAGTTCGGCCACCAGCAACTGTTCCTCGGCTGACTTCAGGGCGAGCAAAACCTTGGCGTGGCCCACCGACAACAAATCCTGGGTAAGCCAGATTTGGATTTGCCGGTGCAGATCGAGTAAGCGCATCGCGTTCGCCACCGCGGCCCGGCTACGCCCGACTTTGAGGGCGATGTCTTCCTGGCGCATTCCGAATTCACTGGCCAGCCGGGCGTATCCCTGCGCTTCCTCGATCGGGTTTAGGTCCTCACGTTGGAGATTCTCGATCAGGGATAGTTCAAGAACTTCGAGATCGCTGGCATAACGAATCACCACCGGCACCTCCGTTAGGCCGGCTTCCTGGGCCGCGCGCCAGCGACGTTCTCCCGCTATTAATTCGTGCCGGCCATCGACCGGCCGCACAATCAAGGGCTGAATAATTCCGTGCTGTTTGATCGAATCGACCAGTTCCTGCAGCGCGTCCCGCTCGAATTCTTTCCGCGGCTGGAGTGAACTGGGACTAATGCTGGCAACTGCCATCGTCCGCACGTTATCGGTGGTCGCGGGCGACTCAGAATCTGACCGAGGAGCGATCGGCCGAGTGCCGATGAGGGCACCGAGACCTTTGCCGAGCGCCGATTTCGCCATGGTTTGCATGCTAGCGGAACAGCGCGATGAGCGCAATCAGCAAGCCTTCACCTTCTCTTGTTGACTTTTGAGCACACTTTTAAAAGTGTGCTCAAATAACAGCTGCATGCCGCCCTAACGACGCTGGTGCGCGCTATGGTGACCAGCTGCGGGGGATAGTGCAAACCGCTAAAGACTTCGTCGATTTCGCGGTGGTTTAGCAATTACCACTTTAGAACCCCGAAGAAGCGCGATCTCGCTGGGGGTCGGGGGGGCGAGATCCGCGCTTTTCGGTGTTACGCGTTCCGAGGGTCCAAGTGCTCCGGGGGCTTCGGGTTGGGATGCGGTCGGTATCGACAGTCGGGGGAAGCTGCCGAGCCCGTGCAGAGGTAAATATTTAGTCGCCGCTCCACTAGTTCGGGGGCCCTTATAAGCCGAGACCGGCCCACGGTCTATTCCCCAAAAACCGCCAATTTTTCCTACGAGTTTTCCTGTAGATTATTGCAGAATCGGCTAAGTTTTGGTTACCTCGGGCTTGCGTCCCCTTAGCACGGTTTAAGAGATCGGATGCAACTGCCACATACCAGCCACTCGGACGAGCGGGACTCGATCAGCCTTGTCATCGTCGACGATCACATCTTCATGCGTGATCTGATGGCCCGCACCATTGCCCGACAACGGACCCGCTATGCCGTTCTAGCCGCGGTAGGCACGGCCGCAGAAGCCAAAGCCGCTTGCAGTAGGTTTCAACCCGACCTGTTAATCCTCGACATCAATTTGCCGGACCAGAACGGGATTGATGCGTTACCCGAATTAAAACAAGTCGCGCCCTCCACCCGGATTCTGTTATGTACGGGTTATCCTACCGATGATCGGATCGCCGACCTGGCCAGCGCCGGCGCCCATGGTTTTGTAGAAAAGACCAATACCTGGGATGACTTTCTTCAAGCGGTCGAACGAGTGGGACGCGGCGAATATTACTTCTGTTCTCGCAACGTAAAGCCTGCGGCTCCGGCATCACCTCATTCGGCAAAGCCGGCAAATGACGATTCTGCCGAGCCTTACCTAACGACGCGGGAAAAAGAGATTATTACGCTGATTGCCGAAGGCCTTATCAGCAAAGAAATCGGCAACAAACTACATATCAGCGTGGCGACCGTTGAAACTCATCGCACAAATCTTATGAAAAAGCTTGGAGTCAGGAATGTGGCCGGTCTGGTAAAGCATGCATTCCATTCCGGTCTGGTGAAACCGCGATTAGTTAGTGCCAGATTGGGACGTCCGACCTCCCGAAACGGACAGTAGGTATTCGATCGCGTTTTTTTGTCACCGGTTGCGTCGCTGACCGCTGAAGTTACTCTCGATAGCATGTCGGTGGCTGCTGAAACGTTTACCCTGGGACATTCCCCGGACCCGGATGATGCCTTCATGTTTTACGCGATGGCCGAGAACAAGATCGATCTCCGCGGCTATCGGTTCGAACATCAGCTTCAGGATATCCAGACCTTGAACGAGCGTTGTTTGCGCGAGGAGATCGATATTTCGGCCATATCAATTCACGCCTACGCGTACGTGTCGGAGAATTACGCGCTGTTGCCCTGCGGCGCGAGCATGGGTAATGGGTATGGCCCCCTCGTAATAAGCAAACGCCGAACGCCGAACGCCGACCATCGAACGCCGAATTCCGAAGCAGGAATTCGCGAATCGCTGGCGAGCAGTAAAATCGCGGTGCCGGGAAAGATGACGAGCGCGTTTTTGGCACTTCAACTTTTTCTCGGAAAGTTTGAATTCGTCGTTGTGCCGTTCGATCAGATTTTTGATGCGGTGAACAACGGCCAGGCGGATGCCGGGCTAATTATTCACGAGGGACAATTGACTTATCAGAAGGCGGGGTTCGAAAAACTCGTCGATCTCGGTGAATGGTGGAAGCAGAGGACTGGTTTACCGCTGCCGCTTGGCGGCAATGTAGTGCGCAAGACTATCGAGCCGTCGGTTCGTTCCGACATCGCGCAGATCATGCGCGAAAGCATCGACTACGCTCTGGACCATCGCCGCCAGGCAGTCGCCCATTCGATGCCTTATGCCCGCGATATGGAGACAGATCTCGCGGACAAATTCATCGGCATGTACGTGAACGAATTTACTCGCGATTACGGTGATACCGGCCGTGCCGCGATCCGCGAATTTCTGGGACAGGCCTCCAAAGGTGGATATATCGCCAGCGAAGTGAAACTGGAATTCGTTAGCTAACGGAGGGACGAGCTTGTCTCGTCCCATTAATTCCCGATCAAAAAAATAAGACGAGACAACCTCGTCCCTCCGCTATTTCTTCTTCGGTTCGGCCGGTTTGGTCGAGGTCTGGCTGGTCACAAACGACTTCAGCCGGTTGAATTCTTTCTTGAATCCGTTCGTAAAATCGGCGGTTCCGTATTCGAAGAGAACTACGAAGCTAAAGGTAAAAAACAGAAACAGGACGACCCAAAAGATCGTACGAACCAACTGCATGGCCGACACGGTAACTTACTCGCGTTCCATGGTCAACGTCGCCGGGTTTCTGGCGCAAGTTCGCGTTTGAACCAGCGTCCGAAACTGCCATGCTTCGGCCGATGCGCGTGCCGCTACTCGATCTCAGCCAGCAATACCGGTCACTAGCAGATCCACTTCGCGCGGAAATCGAGCAAGTGCTCGAAAGTCAACGGTTCATCCTTGGGCCGAAACTTAACGAGTTCGAGCAGGCAATCACCGAGTTCTGCCTGGCGCCATTCGCCATCGGCGTTTCATCCGGCACCGACGCTCTGCTCGCCATCCTGATGGGAATGGAAATCGGTCACGGGGATGCGGTAATCACCACTCCATTCACCTTCTTCGCGACCGCCGGATGCGTTGCGCGACTTGGGGCCAAGCCAATCTTTGTCGACATCGACCAGGCGACATTAAACATCTCGCCGGCCGCCTTGGAAAAATTTGTTAACGAGGAATGCGAAAAGCGAGATCAATGGCTGGTGATTCGCAGCACCGGAGAGAAAGTCCGGGCCATTATTCCGGTCCATCTTTTCGGATTGTGCTGCGAGATGAACGAGATTCATCGGATAGCGCAGAGTTTTAGCCTAACGATTATCGAGGACGCAGCCCAGGCAATTGGCGCGGAATACCCGTTTCTCGACGGACCTCGCGCCGCCGGAACGATGGGCAGCACCGGATTTTTCAGTTTTTATCCAACCAAAAACCTGGGAGCCGCCGGTGATGCCGGGTTGATCTTGTGTCGCGACCACAATGTCGCAGAAAAACTGCGCACCATCCGGGAACACGGAATGCGACCGCGCTATTACCACGCTCTCCTGGGCGGAAACTTTCGGATGGATGAAATTCAGGCGGCAATTCTCAAGGTCAAGCTGCCTCATTTACGAAAATGGGCGGCAGCGCGACGAGCCGCGGCCGATTTTTACGGTGAACAATTTGCGGAAGCCGGCCTAACGGGCACGATCCGTTTACCGGCCGAACCGTACCGTCAAGGGGTGACCGAGCATCATGTTTATCATCAGTATGTGATTCGCACGCCCGATCGCGACGGGCTGCGCGAGCATCTGGCGCGAAACGAAATCGGGTCCGAAATTTATTATCCGCTGGGGTTACATCTGCAGGAATGTTTCCGCGGTCTCGGTTACCGCGACGGCGACTTGCCGCAAACCGAACGCGCCACCCATGAAGTCCTGGCCCTGCCGATGTTCCCGGAAATCTCGCGCGAATCGCAGCGCTACGTGGTGGAGACAATCAAACGGTTTTTCGCCCCTTAGGACCGGGCCGCAGCAGAGGTCAAACTACTTGCGACCGGTGTGGCACAAGCCTATATGAAACTCCGAAAGTTTTCGCGAGCGCACGCTCGCAGCAACCACGGGTAGGTTCCGGAGTGGCCAAACGGGGCAGACTGTAAATCTGCTGGCTTTACGCCTTCGCTGGTTCGAATCCAGCCCTGCCCAGGCTCTTAATGGGAAGCCTCATTGAGCCGGATTCGGTATCGGTCGACGCTATCGCCGCCGCCGTTTAGAACCGCGCGCCGATTTTTTCGCGGTCGTTTTGCGGCCGCGCGATTTCCCAGGCCCTTTGCGCGCAGATTTCTTCGTGCTCCGTTTGGACGCTGTTTTTTTCGTTCGCTTCGCAGCCCCGGCAGTACTTTTCCGTGAGCGACCGCTTTTCCGCGAGCTCGGTCGGGAAGATGTCTTGCGTCGGCGACCGGCCGCGCGCGCGGCCAGCGCGCCGACGACGCCGCCTACCACGGCACCGATCGGACCAGCCACACTGCCAACCACCGCTCCCGCAGCGGCGCCGGCTGCATCTTTGCGAATTGGCGGCAACTGGATGTTGTTACGCGATTGATTCGACTTGGAACTTTCTGATTCTTTTTCGTCAGCCATAAAAACCTTTCGTGCACTTCGTTAGACAGAAAGTATTTCGAACTGCGCTGATCAATAAGCCGTAAGAACGTTTCGATTCAGGAAACAAAAAAGCGGTCACCGTGGTGACCGCTTCTTGCAAATTGGAATTTTCGGTTAGTGTCCGCGTCGTTGACCGCCGTCACGGCGACCTCCGCCGTAGCCGCCGCCGCCGCCACCGTAGCCGCCGCCACCACCGCCGTAGCCGCCGCCGCCACCGCCATATCCGCGGCCACCACCGCCACCGGGCGGACGGGCCTCACGCGGACGGGCTTCGTTCACGGTCAGGGTGCGACCTTCAACGGTTTGACCGTTGATTTTAGCAATCGCGTTTTGGGCATCCTGTTCCGATCCCATCGTCACGAAAGCAAAGCCGCGGGATTTGCCGGTAAACTTATCCTGCATCAGAGTGACTTCCTGGACCGCACCTGCTTGCGAAAAAAGTTCCTGCAGTTCGTTTTCCGTCGTATTGAAGGAAAGATTGCCAACGTATAGTTTAGTTCCCATGAGTTTATTCTAGAAAACGCTGCCAGGTCACTGTTCCGCACTTACGGATTGAATCGCCGCTGAATAAACTCAACTGACAATCTTCCAACTTCCAAGCTTTCGTTTTCGGTTTCGGGGTCATTAGTAAGGTGCTTCGGTTGAGAAAGCAATAGGAATTGCGCAACTGGAAAGGCTGCAAGTCATGACATTTAACGCTGCTAACGTGACAAATAAGCGGGTCGCTGTCGTCGCGGCCGGGGTTATTAGCCCGTTGGGACTTGGGTTGGCCGAAACGTTGGAATCACTGCGAACCGCCAGAGATTGTGTAGGACCGGTAACCCGTTTTGATGTGCAAGCTTGTCGTTGCCAGACTGCGGCCCAGGTCCGGGACGAAGGACTTCAGCCAATCACAAATGGATCGCGCGCCAGGCGGTTGCACCCCGCCTCAAACATGATGATTCGCGCCCTGCACGAAGCGCTGGACGAGAACCAAAATTTTCATCCGGATCTGGCCGTGATCGGCACCACCAGCGGTGGAATGTCCTTCGGTGAGCAATATTATCGGGCTTTGTCGACGCGTGCTCCGCTGCAACGGGCGCCGCGTTGGATCGCCAATTATTCCCCGCAGAAACCGGCGGTCGACGCGCTGGAAGCGTTCGGATTAGAATGCCCTTGCCAAATCATCGCCAACGCCTGCGCTTCAGGCACAAACGCGATTGGCCACGCATTCCACTGCATTCGTTCCGGAAAATATCGGCGGGTTCTGGCCGGCGGTTACGATGCATTGTGTGAGCTCGTGTTCGTTGGTTTCGATTCGCTGCAGGCGGCAACTCCGGACAAATGCCGCCCGTTTGATGCCGATCGCACCGGTATGGTACTGGGCGAAGGCGCGGCTGTCCTTGCTTTGGAGGAGTGGAACTCCGCGCAAGATCGCGGGGCGAACATCCTGGCCGAAATAACCGGCTATGGAATCTCGACCGATAACCATCATTTGACCCAGCCCAACCCCTCAGGGATCGGACCTCGTGACGCGATGGAGCAGGCGCTACGGACCGCCGGTATCGATGAAAGCATGGTTGACTACATAAACGCCCACGGAACGGCGACAAAATTCAACGACTCGGCGGAGGCGAAAGCGATTCGGGAATTGTTTCCGTCGGGCCCCCCGGTGAGTTCGACCAAATCGATGATGGGCCACTCGTTAGGCGCGGCCGGCGCCATCGAGGCGGTTGTTTGCCTTTTGGCGATACAACACAGCTTTTTGCCGCCCAACATTAATTTTACCAGGGCGGGTGAAGACGTCGATCTCGACATCGTTGCCAACCAACCGCGTTCCAGCGCTGTCCGAACCGCGGTTTCGAATTCATTCGGTTTTGGTGGGACCAACGCCTCGATCGTTTTGCAGACCGCACGTTCATGAACGTGTGCATCGCCGGGGTCGGATGGGTTACGCCCCTCGGATCAACCATTGAGGAGGTTTGGAACCAGCTCCTGGCTGGAAACATTCCGCCAATCGCAGAAGTTTCTGATCCGTTAGGCAATAAATCGTATCCGGCCTACCAAGTTCCGCCATCGGCGCTGAGGAATCTGCCGCCTCATCCGCGACTGCGCCGCGCCAGCGCAATCTCACGGTTCGCGGCCGCGGCGGGCCTGGCTGCCCTGACCGACGCAAACCTGACGAACGAACACCTCCAATCCAAACAACTCGCTCTGGTGTTCGCGGTGGCTAACGGCGGAGTCATTTATACCAAACGCTTTTACCGCGACATCGTGGACAGCGGCGCGGGGTCCGCCAGTCCGCTACTTTTTCCCGAAACGGTTTTCAACGCAGCGGCCAGTCATGTGGCCGCGATTATTGGCCTGAACGGGACCTGTTACACCGTGGTGGGAGATGGCTCGGTCGGCCTAACGGGCATTCAGATGGCCGAAGACGTAATGAGCGATCCATCGGTAGATTATTGTCTGGTGATCGCGGCCGAAGAAGCTGACTGGCTGTTATGCGACGCGTATCAAAAGTGGCGACTGTTACGGCGGCAGCCGCCAATTGAAGTGTTCGCCAGCCCGGCTGGAGGAACTATTCTGAGTGAAGGCGCCGGGGCGGTGTTGCTGGCGCGAACCGGTCCTGTTCAGGTCGCCGCGACGTCGGCCGGAGCCTACTTTGCTCGCCGTGAAAAGGCGGGGACGGTGCTGGCGCGGGTGTTGGAGAAGGTCGGCACAAGCGAAAATGCCATGGTCATCGGCAGCGCCAACGGGACATTCGTCGATGCCGCCGAATCAAGCGCCATGGACAAAGTGGCGCCCTCTGGAGTGCTCTATGCCATAAAAGGCAGCCTGGGGGAAGGCGTCGCCGCCGGCGCTCTATGGCAGGTCATTGCCGGGGTTCGAGCATTAACCACCGCGCAAATGCCGCAACCCCAATACCCTAAGCGAGCCGCGGCGGATCGGTCGCTGGCAAAGAAACTCACCGACCGGGGCGAGCTAACCGTACTGAGCTGCGGCCTGAACCAGCATGCAGGCGCCGTCCGGCTCCGCCGGGCGTAATCAATCCAGCGCGTTCATTTTCAACCTGTTATTGAAGTGTTCGGCAAGATGTCCCGATCCGTTTTAACTTTCCAACCTCACACCTCTGCGGTACTTTCGGCGACCGCCATGCCGAAACTGCTCTCGCTGGTCGCTTACTTTGTGCTCGCAGTTGGAGCTTTGGAAGGGGCTATCGACGCGCCTCGGAACCAACCGGTGGAAATTACTTCGACTGGACAGACTTCGTACGAAGGCGGGCTCGCTACCGCGCGGGAAAACGTAGCCATTCACATCGGCGACACCGACATTTACGCGGACTACGCGCAATATGACGCGCGTAACCACGAAATTCTCGTCCAGGGTAACGTCCGGATTTATCGCGACAAGACTTTATATCTGGCTGAACGCGCGACCTACAACACCGAGACGAAAACGGTCAAGGGGGACACGATGCGCACCGATTACGAGCCGTACTTCGTAGCCGGGACCAATATCCAGTCGATTTCGGAGAACGCCTATCGAATCGAAAATGGAATTTTCACTACTCATGATTCGCCCGATCCGAGCTTTCATCTTCGCGCTCGCACCATTCGGGTTTACGAGAAAGATCACGTCGTGTTTCAAAATGTGACTTTCTACGTAGGCAAAGTGCCGATTTTCTGGTGGCCTTACGTTTATCAGTCGTTAGACGACGCCTTCAGCTTTACGGTTTCCCCGGCATTCCTCAGCTCGTGGGGACCCTCGCTGCTCACGTCGGTTACCTTCCCCATCACGGAAAAGATCAAAGGGCGGGTGCATCTCGACTATCGCACCCGTCGTGGCCCGGCGATCGGCTTTGATTCGAACATCGTTTACGGCAAAGATGACAACAGTTGGGCGCATCTGAAGACTTACTACATTCAGGATCAAAACCCATTGATCAACCGTACGTCGCTTCCCAGAAACGCTGTTCCCACCGGGCGTTATCGGGCAACCTTGGAAAATCGCACCCAGTTCACTGACGATATTTACGCAATCCTGAATATCACCAAACTCAGCGATGAGTTTGTGATGCAGGATTTTTTTGAAACCCAATTCCGGATCGATCCGGTGCCGGACGCGATGGGAGCCCTGGCCAAGACCAGTCCTTTTTACACCCTCACCGCCATCGCCCGGGTGCAGGCTAACAATTTCTTCGACGTTACCGAGCGGCTGCCCGAAGTCGTTCTCGATGTGAAGCGGCACGGCTTGTTCGGTGGTCCGATATTCTATGAGGGGGAGACCGGGTTTGCCAACCTGCACCGGACCTATCCAAGCGGCGCAGGTTTCGAGAACTACAGCTCGATAAGACTGGATTCGTTTCACCAGTTTACCTACCCCAACACATACTTCGGGTGGTTGTCAGTCGTTCCACGCGTTGGATTTCGCGACACGTTTTACACCGAATCCCGGAATCTTGGTTCAACGGTTTTCCCGGCTAACGACAACCCGCTTATTCCCAATTTCATACTGCCGGATCCAACGCACCGCATGCCTATCGATTTTGGCGGTGACACCAATCGCACGGTGATCAACGCGGGAGCTGAAGCCTCGTTCAAGATCTCGCGGACCTGGGAGGATGCTCAAACTCGAACGCTCGGTCTCGATGGACTGCGGCACGTGATTCAGCCATTCACCAACTTCTCGTGGGTAACAGAAAATGGAGCGAATCCCGCCTCGATCCTTCAATTCGATCGATATCAACCCTCAACTCAGCTGCGGCCCATCGACTTCCCGCAGTTTGTTTCGATTGATGCCATAGATAACTGGACCGTCTGGCGAGTCGGAGTACGAAACCGGCTCGAGACCCGCCGCGACGACCTAACGATTACATGGCTCGAACTTGAGACCTATGCTGATGTCAATCTCGATAACCCGTACGACCGCACCGAATATTCCAATCTTTTCAACAAATTCCGCTTCTCTCCGCTGCCTTGGGCATCATTGGCAGTCGACTCCCAGATCCCGGCATTTGATGACGGTTTTACCGAGGTCAACAGCAATATCGTGGTGCAGCCGATATCCAATCTGCAGGTCAACTTTGGACACCGCTACCTAAACAACAATCCATTCTTCAACGCCAGCAGCCTGTTCGTAGTGGGCGGTTATTGCCGACTGAACGATAACTGGGGGGTGGCTGTTCAGGAACAGTACGAAGCCAACACCCGTACTCTCGAGCAGCAGCGATATTCGGTTTACCGCGATTTAACCAGCTGGGTGGCCTCGCTCGGCGCGGTAGTGCGAGACAATGCCGGCCGCAAAGAATACGGAGTGCTTCTCACATTTACCCTGAAGGCCTTCCCTAAACTCGGGGTGGACCTCAATTTCGATCCGGCCAACGCCGGCGAAAGTCCGTAATTATTGCCGCCAAAACACGGTTGCAACCTGGCGTTTTCGTGAGTTCTTTTCGGGCGCCGGCGGCCAGTCGGCACCATGTTTGCTGAACGGAAAAAATGGACTTAGCGATTATTGGCTCCGGCTATGTGGGGCTGGTCACCGGCGCGTGTTTCGCCGACGTAGGCCACAATGTGCTCTGCGTCGACAATGATCCGGCCAAGGTCGAGGCGCTGCGGGCGGGCAAAGTGCCGATTTACGAACCTGGCCTGGAAGAAGTCATTCACCGGAACGTATCCGCTCATCGGCTGCATTTCAGCGGCAACATCAAAGAGGCGGTAGATAAATCCCAAATCATCTTCATCGCAGTTCCCACTCCCCAAAAGCCTAACGGCGATGCCGATCTCAGTTATATCGAGAAAGTCGCGCGGGAGATCGCCGGCGTATTGCATAGTTATCGGGTAATTGTCGATAAGAGCACGGTGCCGGTGAAAACCGGCGAAAAAGTAGCGGAATCAATCAAACGGTACAACCGTCATAATGCCGAATTCGACGTAGTCAGTAATCCCGAGTTTTTGCGCGAAGGTTGTGCGGTTCGGGATCTGATGCAGCCCGATCGAATTGTGATCGGGGCCCAGAGCGAGAAGGCAATCGCGTTAATGAAAAAGGTTTACGAACCTTTTATGGCGCCCATTCTGGTTACTGACATCAACAGCGCCGAGTTAATCAAACACGCCGCAAATTCATTTCTGGCATTGAAGATTTCCTACATCAACGCGCTCTCGGCGATCTGTGAAGCCAGCGGCGCGGACGTGGAGAAAGTGGCCGACGGCATTGGGACCGATCGCAGAATCGGGCGGAGCTTTCTCAATGCCGGCATCGGCTACGGCGGGTCGTGTTTTCCGAAGGATGTTGCCGCCTTCATCACCATCAGTGAACAACTTGGGGTGCCGTTTCCGCTTTTGAAAGAAGTGCAACGAATCAACGCCGAACAAAAGAACCGGTTCATGAAAGTCATTCGCGACACCTTGTGGGTGTTGCGCGAAAAAAAAGTCGCGGTCTGGGGGCTAACGTTTAAACCCGACACCGATGATATCCGTTCGTCAGTGGCGATCGACCTGGTGTCGGAAATGTTACGGGAAGGCGCTCATGTTTCAGTGTACGATCCAAAAGGCATGGAAAAGGCCCGCGCGGTAAAGGCGATCGCCGACGCCACATTTGTAAATAGCGCGCTGGAAGCAGTCGAGGATGCCGAGGCCTTGATTATCGCCACCGAGTGGGCCGAATTCGCCAACGTCGATTTGGCGGTGATTAAGGAGAAAATGCGGACCGCGATTGTGTTCGACGGACGCAATCTGTTCGATCCGCAAACGATGGCGCAGCTCGGGTTTCGCTACCACTCTATCGGACGATCTCCGGTAGCGCCGGCCTAACCGTCCGTGGCGCAAGTTTCCGCGCGACGCCTTGCCCTGATTGCTCTCGAGCAGTGGCAGAGCCAGGCGGGTCGCGCCGATGCAATAATTTCGCAGCTTCTGGCGGATGCGCCGTTGTCGAGGCCTGATCGCGGATTCGCACTCGAGCTCTTCTACGGCGTGCTGCGCAATCTCATTCTCCTGGATTTCTGGATCGGCTGCCTGCGGCCGGCAAAGGTGGATGATGAAGTTCGAGATGTTTTGCGGCTGGGTTTATACCAGTTACTCCGCCTCGGGACACCCGAACACGCCGCTGTAAACGAAACTGTTAGTGTCGCACGTCCGCGGGCGCGGCCGGTGATCAACGGAGTATTGCGCAATGCGGCGCGACAACGCGAAGAATTACAGCAACGGGCTCGAAATCAGCCCCTCTCGATTCGGGAATCGCACCCCGAATTTATCGTTAGCCGATGGCAGAAGCGGTTTGGCCCCGAGGCAACCGCCGCGCTCTGCCGTTGGAATAACGAGCCGCCACCGATTTATGCCCGCGTTAACGAGATTGAGATTGATCGCGAGCAATTTGGGCATCGTTATCCGGACGCCCAGCCTTGTTCAAAGTGGCCCGGTTTCGTGCAGTTTCCCGCCGTCCCGATCGAACCGATAAATCGAGGACACTGCTATATTCAGGATCCAAGTACCGCGTTGGCCTGCCGGCTCATGCGACCCAGCCCGGGTGAAAAAATTCTCGACGCCTGCGCTGCGCCCGGTGGCAAAACTACCTATCTGGCCCAAATGATGAATAATCAGGGCTCAATTGTTGCCTGCGATCGCGAGCCAAAACGGCTGGCGATCCTGCAGGAAAACGTCGACCGGATGCGGGTAACCATTGTTCGGTTAGTTCAACACGACTGGCTTCAGGAGCGAATTCCGGCCGTCATTGAGAGCGCCGCCCCATTTGATCGGATTCTGCTTGATGCACCCTGCACTAACACCGGTGTAATTCGGCGACGAGTCGATGTGCGATGGCGACTCCAGCGCGACGACTTCCTCCGGATGCAAGCCCAGCAGCTTGAAATCGGCCGCGGTGTCGCCCGCCTGTTAAAGCCTGGCGGAGTGCTTGTCTACAGCACTTGCAGCATGGAATTGGAAGAGAACGAAATGGTGGTTGAACGGCTGGTTTCCGAGCTCCCGGGTGCGCGCGTAGTCGAGAAAAAATCGTACGTCCCATTTCGGGATAATTGTGACGGAGCATTCGCTGCCAGGCTGGTCACGCGGGAGAAGTAGCACCGGTAGTTTGTTGCATCCGCCCGGCCCGGTGACATCGTAGCCTTTTCATGCACGATCCGCGCCTCGATAAGCTCGCTCAGCTGCTGGTTGAATACTCTATCGGGTTAAAACCGAAAGAGAATGTGCTGATCGAGACGTTTGATGTGCCCGATGAGATGACAATTGCGCTCATCCAGGCAGTCCGAAAAGCGGGCGGCACCCCTTTCGCCCAAATTCAGCGGAGCCGGGTAAGCCGCGCGCTTGCGTTAGGTGCCACCGAACGGCAGTTAGGCCTGGCCGCCAACCACGAGCTCACCCGCATGAAAAAAATGCACGCCTACATTGCGATACGTGGCAGCAACAATATTACGGAAATGTCCGACGTGCCGGTTCAACAACTGAAACTGGTGGCGAAAAAGATGCGACCGGTCCAGGACCAGCGCGTCAAAAAAACCAAATGGGTGGTGTTGCGCTGGCCTAACCCCTCGATGGCGCAACTCGCCGGCATGAGCACCGAAGCATTCGAAGATTTTTATTTTGAAGTTTGCACGCTGGATTACCGGAAGCTGCAGCCGGGGATGAAGGCGCTGAAGCGGTTGTTCGAAAGCACGAACCTGGTGGAGATTCGGGGCCCGGGAACCGATTTGAGATTCAGCATAAAGGGCATCCCGGCAATCATCTGCGGCGGCGATCGGAATATTCCGGACGGGGAAGTATTTACCGCGCCGGTTAAAGATTCGGTGGAAGGATACGTAACTTTCAACGCTCCCACCATTTATCAGGGAATGGCATTCGACAATATCCGGCTGGAATTTCGCCGCGGCAAAATTGTAAAGGCCACCGCTAACGAGACCGCCAGGCTCAATCGAATTCTTGATTCGGATCCGGGAGCCCGCTACGTCGGTGAGTTTTCGTTAGGCTTCAATCCTTATGTTCTCCGACCGATGCGCGACATTCTGTTCGACGAAAAGATCGCCGGCTCATTCCATTTCACGCCGGGTCAAGCCTACGAGGAAGCGGATAATGGAAACCGCAGCCAGGTCCACTGGGACATGGTCAACATTCAGCGGCGCGAGTATGGCGGCGGTGAAATCCGATTCGATGGAAAGGTGATTCGCCGGGATGGGGAATTTCTGCCGAAACCGTTGCGGTCGTTAAATCCAGATAACTTCAGCAAATCGAAGCGCCGGTAGTATCCCAGCGGGCGGCGATAACACGAGCAGTCGCAGCGTTCGTCCCATACGAGCCGGGAAAAATCACCAAGCCGGTCACTCGGACGGCTAAGTATCCCGCTACTGCCGGACCCCAAAAACAGTTGAGGCGCGGTGAACCGCGCCTCAACCGAAAACCGGACTACCGAACTGTTAGGCGCGGCGGCCTCCCTGGCCCAGTAGATTGAGTTGCATGATCGCGATCTCACCGCTGGCGCCCAGCTGCAGATTGCCGATCTCGAACATCGGCGCGCTCTCAATCGAACCCGCACCCGCCAGCTGAACCGCGACCTGCTTGGAGCTCGCGTTCAAGACCAAAGACGAGATATCGAACGTCGGTGAAAATTCGACCGTGGCGATTTGGAAAGAACTCGTAACCAGCACCGATGCCTGCTGCGATGGCGTGAGCTGAACCGGCGCTGCTTCGAAGTTCGAAATCAGCTGGAGGCCGCCAACCGTGAAGGAAGGCGATCCGCCCATGGATGGGCGCTGTTGCTGCGAAGGTGTCAGCCGAACCTGCCCCAGACCACCGCCCGACGGCTGGATCTTCGAAATCTCGAAGGTCACCTGAAGATTCATCGCGGGTTGCGGAGTCTGTGAGGGCGCGAGCCGCATCGTCACCACTCGCGAAGTTGGACGCAGTTGCAGCGCTCCCATTTTGAAAGTTGGTGTCAGCTGCATCGATGCGATCTCGAAAGAGAATGTCAGTTGGACAGCCGTCTGCATCGCGCTGGCAGGTTGCGGAGAGCCCCCGGCGGAAGGAGTTCTGATAACTGGAGCGGTTGGGATTTGAATGGGTTCAGGCATGATTTCGGATGTGGTTGGTTGAACTATTGAGGGCTCAATTGAAACAATTCCGGAAGGGCCGGAATATGGGATCTCAATTACCGGCTCGCGACGATCTTCGACTATGGAGGTCGCAGTATCATCTACCAGACCGGCGGGCTCAACAATGTCAGGAATTGCGGGCGACGCAACCTCGGATTGAGGTTCCTCGACCTCCGGTGTGTCTATCATCGAAACCGGCATTTGATACGGCACGGGCTGACCTTGCCCAACCGGCTCGAATTCGCTTCCCGAGAATGGCTCAGCCGACACGATTTCGGCTGCCTGGTTAGTAACGGGCTCTTCGACGATGTTCTCGGATATCTCGACCGGTTCAACGGTCCCGCCATTCGGGTAAACTGGAGCCATCCAATCGCTGACTTGAGCGGTCTCCGGCTCTGGCTCGTGGACGACTGCTGCCTGCTCGAACTCAACCGCTCCTGCTACGATCGCCGGCTCGGGGACATCTTCAACGAACGATGCCGTTCCCTGTTCCATAACCGGTTCACCGGTTGCCTGCTCAATGACCGGACCTACTGATTCAAATTCCGGCTCAACGACCGGTTCAGCCTTGGCGGCGACCGCAAACTCTGGTTCGGAGGCCGCAACCGCGGGAACCGGTGCCACTTCGATCGGCAGGGCGGGCTCTGGCGGAGTAACGCGCTCTACAACCGCAGCTGGTTGAGGTTCAGGCGTCGAGGCCGGCACCGGCATCGGCAGCGGTCGCCCGGTTTTTCCGACCGGTCGTACGCTACGACGCAACGAGGGCTCTGATGCCTTTAATTGAAGCGAAATCTGACGCGGTCCGCCGGCCAGACGCGTTTTGGCATCGCCGTTAGACCCAGCCTTGCCGTTTCCATTTCCATTGCCATTGCCGTTGGCGAAGCGTGGCCCGCTCGCCGGCAGCGGCGCGCGGACAACCTGCACATTGGCCAAACGACGGCGCATATCCGGAACGAAAACGAGGATGGCGATGGCGGCGAGAACCAGTCCACCGATCAACAACACCCGCGCGGGCATGAATTGACCGATTCTTTCGGCAAAACTCGGGCGCGATGGTTCGGAAATCTTCGAGGGCGCCAGAGCGGTAGCCGGTGTGGCCGAGGCGGCCGCGATCACCGGCTGCTTCGCCACTGATGCGGCAGGTGTCAGGTCGGTAAGCGGTGCGGTCGCTGTTGTTGTTGCGACATTTTGTTCGTCGGCAGCGGACGAAGCCACTGGTGTCTCGACTGTTGGTGAAAGCGATGGAACTGCCACTGCCGGGATATCGGACGGCCCGGCCGGCGTACCCGCCGCGATCGAGTCCTTTGAACTGCTGGTTGGCGGCACAGAAACTCCAGCGGAAGATTCGTTAGGCGCTGAGGCGAGAGCAGAAGTCGGAGCCGGTGACGCCAAAGCCAGCGCTTCGGTTTTCTTGCCCTGCTTGCTCGCCGCCGCCATATCGGGAATAGGACTCGGCTCGATCGCTGGACTGGCTTCGGCTGCCGCAGACGCTACCACCGCTGCCGCCTCTGATGCCGGCACCGGAGAGCCGCCCGTAGCCGGGCTCTGCAACCAGCCCAAATCGTAAAATGAATCGGCAAACACGCCGTTCAATGACGCCGAATAAATTTTCTTGGCGGACGCGATCCAATCGTTCGCCTTAACCGGATTGTTATGTTTGAACTCCCACGCCGCCTGCGCGTAATACAGTGCCGGTGTATCTCCGGTGAACTGGAATTGCTCCATCATTTTCTGCGCGCGGCTATCCTTGCCTTCGAGCAGAAATGTCAGGAAAATCTTGAACTTGATCATCTGCGCGGCCTGATTTTTATCGCCGCCAGGCGTCTGACTAAACAACGCCTCGAAGCGCTCACGCGCCTTGGAGTAATCCTTTTTCTTAAACGGAATTTGCGCGAGATTATATTGAGCTTCCCGGTACTTCGGATCGACTTTCGCCGCTTTCTTGAAGGCGTTCTCCGCTCCGTCGAAATCGTTCTGCTCCATCAGAATCTCGCCCTTCAACGTCAGGATTGATGCCTGATTCGGGTCCGCAGTATCGGCTTCGTCAATGAACTTGTGCGCGGTATCGAGATCGCGCTGTTGAAATGCCTGTTGCGCCTGATCGAATCTCGAACGAGCGAACGCTTTCATTTTGGCGGCGCGTTCCTGCGGAGTCGTTATTTCCAATGCCGCTCGCGATTGACCAGCTGCTTTCTCCAGCCAGCCCACTTCGTAAAGCGATTCCGCGAACAGCTTGTTTAATTGCGGAGTGAAATTCTTCTGCGCCGCGGCCATCCATTCGTTCGCTTCTTTGGTGTTCTTACGCTGAAGCGCAATCGCGGCATTGGCGTAATGAACCGCCGGCGTATCCGGCGAAAGTTCGAACTTGGCCAGAATCGAGTCGACCATGTTCTCTTTGCCTTCGAGCAAGTAGGTCAGCAGGATTTTGTATTGAATTAGCTGCGCGGCTTCACCCTGAAGATCGGCGATGTTGTTAGTCAAAAGTTCCTGAAAACGGCTTCGCGCTTCCGGCCAATCTTTTCTCAGGAACGGAATCTCGGCCAGATTGAATCGCGCATTCCAGAACTTGGGATCGATTCGCAGCGCTTCATGCAACGCGGCTTCGGCTTTATCGTAAATGCCCTGACGCATGAAAATGACGCCACGCAGATTTTGCGATTCCGCCAGATCCGGCTGACGGGCGTCAATCGCATCAAGTTGTCTGAGCGCCTCGGGAAAATTATTGGCGTCAAATTCGCGGAACGCTTTGTCATACATCGACTCCAGTTCCGCTTTTGAAGGAGCGACGTTATTGGCGGCAAACGAACTCAGGACAAGAACTGAAATGGCCGCGATTTTCCGGATCTTCATCGGAATAGCATTACAACTTTGGGAGGAGGTGATGACAAGCCTAAATTTCGATGCAATGACAGGGAAAAGTAGGACCAGCAGGAATCGAGCCGGGAGGAGGCGGCGGAAGGGTCGCTTACGAGGCAAAAACGACCGGTCTGAGCCCGGTTCGGAAGGGGTTTCCTCGCTCGCAAAGTACCCATTTCTATCCGCATTTGGCAAATGCGCAAATGGTCTTCACCAGCAGAGGCAAATCGTTCAGCGTCTCCTGCCCATGGGGGTCTGGTTCAAACCGGCAACAATCCGCAGCCCTTCAAGGGTCAAATTTGGGTGCACCGACTCAATCAGCGGAAGCTGGCGAGCGATCAATCCCGCGTATCCCCCGGTAGCCACCACCCTTATGTGGTGCCGCGGAAAACGCTCGCTTTTGATCCGCTGCAAAATCTCGCGAACCAATCCACGATAACCATACACCGCCCCGGCCATCATCGCGGCCCCGGTTGATTTACCCACTACTTGCCGGGGTTCCTTTAACGACAACTTGGGCAGCAACGCAGTTCGTTGATAAAGAAAACTCGTCATAGCCTCGAGACCAGGCGCAATGATGCCGCCAATATAACGTTTTTGTTCCGACACGATGTCGAACGTCACCGCGGTGCCGAAATCGACGACGACCGCCGGATAACCGTACAACACCGTCACCGCGGCCGCGTTCGCCAGGCGATCGGCGCCGATGGTTTCGGGTTCGGGATATTCAACCCCAACCCCCAGATTTATTTTTGCGCTGAGCCACAACAGTCGAATACCTCGCGCGGCGGCTCGAATTGCCTTGTTACGATCCGGTACAACGGAAGAGATAACGATGGTCTGCGGTTTTTGCTCTTTCAAAACGGTTCGCAGATAAGCTCTGGTAAATTCGCGGGTCGGAACTCGGCTCGGGCGCGCGACGCGGCTGGCTGAAGCAAAAGCGAGCTTCGTGAACGAATTGCTAATGTCGATAAGCAGATACTGAGCGGCTTTCACCGGCGCCATCATAACACATTGGGCTTCGGAAACCGCCGTTGTTCAATGGCAGCGTAAACTGCGCAAAACTTGCGACCTCCCGAACGAACAATTACCCTCGATCCGTGCGGAAACTCACTCACCGGCCCCGGCGATTGCGCCGCACACCGGCGCTACGAAATCTGGTTCGCGAGACGTCATTGCACGCCGACGATTTCATCCTGCCATTGTTCGTTAGCGAAAAAATCTCCGAACCGAGGGCGATCACATCAATGCCCGGAGTTTCACAGTTTCCGGTTAACGAAATTGCCGACGAAGCGGCCCGCGCCCATGATGCCGGGCTCCAGGCTGTCATCCTGTTTGGCATTCCGAAGGAAAAGGACGAGCAAGCCAGTGGCGCTTACGCTAACGATGGCATTGTTCAACGGGCGGTGGCTGCCATTAAAAAGAATTGTCCGGAGCTGGTTGTGATTACGGACGTTTGTCTTTGCGAGTACATGAGTCATGGACATTGCGGGGTGACGCGGCTGGATGGCGAACATTTCCACGTTCTGAACGACGCCTCGGTCGAGCTGCTCGCAAAAACGGCGCTTTCTCACGCGCAGGCAGGCGCGGACATGGTGGCGCCCAGCGACATGATGGATGGACGCATCGCTGCGATCAGGGAGGTTCTGGACACTAACCGGTTCGAAGATACCGGCATTATTAGTTATGCCGCCAAATTTGCTTCGGTGTTTTACGGGCCGTTCCGGGATGCGGCCGAGAGCCCGCCCCAATTCGGCGATCGCCGGACCTATCAGATGGATTCAGCTAATGCCGACGAAGCATTGCGGGAGATCGCGCTCGATGTGGATGAAGGCGCCGACATCATTATGATCAAGCCGGCGCTGCCTTATCTCGATGTTTTATGGCGGGCGCGGGAACGGTTTGGAAAACCGATGGCGGTGTACCACGTAAGTGGCGAATACGCGATGATCAAAGCGGCCGCTGACAAAGGGCTGGTTGATGAGCGCGCCGCAGTCCTTGAAATCATGACTTCGCTGAAGCGTGCGGGTGCAGATATCATCCTCACCTACTGGGCCCGACAATTGGCCGAATGGGCGCGCAAATAACAGTTCGGACTGGCGAGACCGCGGCCCACCAGCAATTGAAACGGCGCACCGTGCTGTGGGCGCAGGCACAGGGTTTCAGCGCCTGCGGGGTGGAAGTAACCCTGCCGAAATGCCGTTATCGCGCCGATGTTGCCGCCTTCCGGCCATCCGCGACCGGCGGCCTAACGGCGGTATTTGAATGCAAACAAACCCGGTGCGATCTCCGCCGGGATAATTGTTGCACTTCGACCACCCGCTCACGGTTGGAGACGATGTGCCGCCGTCGCGAGGTCCTGGAGAAACATTTGCGAGTGCACTATCCGGACCTGCGCATTTCCGATTCCCTTTTCCCGGAATTCGATTCCCACAATTTCCAGGCCATCGGTCATCGTAATTACAGCCGGGTCCTGCGGGAAATGACCGCTCTTCAGAATCGGCTTTATGACTGCACCAAGTTCGAACGTTTAATGCGCTACCGATGCGCCAACCTGTTTTTTCTGGTCCTAACCGCCGATGTGTTCGACGAGGCTGAGATTCCAATTGGCTGGGGCGCGCTGGTCGAATCCGGAGATTCACTCGCGCTTGTTAGGAAACCCGTTTGGCAAGAAGTCGCGCCCGATCATGGCCTGGGTGTGCTGCAGCGAATCGCGGCCGCCGGAACGCGGCACTTGAATCGACAATTAGGAATAACGTTCGATGAAATAATTGCGGCGCGTTCGCACGCCTTTTGAGCAAAGGAGTCAGGCCGGTTAAGTCTTCGGCACCAGGAGATTTCGGCCGGTCATTTCCGGCGGCTGCGGCATGCCTAACAAGAACAGTAACGTCGGGGCGATGTCCGCGAGAATCCCATCCCGGCAGCTGAAGTTGGCCGCGTCGGCGGCGACATAGATGCAGTGAACGAGATAAGTGGTGTGGGCGGTGTTGGGAGACCCGTCGGGGTTGCGCATTTGCTCACAATTGCCGTGATCGGCCGTAACCAGGCATTTACCGCCCAGCCGCAGAACCTCTGAAATAATGCGCGCCACACACTTGTCGATCGTCTCGACTGCTTTGATACCGGCGGCTACGACCCCGGTGTGCCCAACCATATCGGGGTTGGCAAAATTCAAGATGATGAGGTCGTAATTTGCCATGCGGGAAAGCACTTCATCGGTTACGCCGGCCGCACTCATTTCCGGCTGCAGATCATAGGTGGCCACTTTGGGCGAAGGCACGATTTTGCGATCTTCTCCGGGAAAGGGCTTTTCGATGCCGCCGTTAAAGAAATAGGTCACGTGAGCGTATTTTTCTGTCTCCGCGATTCGCAACTGGGTTTTTCCTGCCGCACTAACGACTTCCCCCAGAATATGCTCCAGGTTTTCGGGCCCAAAGATGTACGGACATTGATAGGTAACGTCGTACTGCGTCATTGTTACGAATTGGACCTGGGGCCAAACTTCCCGATCGAATCCGTCGAATTCGGGAACGAGAAACGCCTGGGATAACTGTCGCGCTCGATCCGCCCGGAAATTCACGAATATCACCAGGTCACCATCACGCACGCGCTGCTGGCTGGGGTAACCGAAGATTAACGGCGGCATGAATTCATCCGTGGTTCCGCTGCTATAATGCTGGAGCAGCGCTTTTGACGGCGCCGAATCGCATTGTTCGCCCCGGCCTAACACGACCGCGTCCCACGCTCGTTTGGTTCGATCCCATCTTCGATCCCGGTCCATGGCGAAATAACGGCCGACAATGGTCGCAATCCTCGCACCGGCCGGTTTCAACTTCTTTTCGCAGTCTTCCAGAAAACCGGCTCCACCGGTTGGCGAGGTGTCACGACCGTCTGTAAACGCGTGAACCAGGATATCCGTTAGGCCAGAAGCTTTTGCCGCTTCCGCCAGGGCGACCAGGTGGAGATAGTGGCTGTGCACCCCACCGTCGGAAACCAGGCCAAGCAGATGAAGCCGCGCCCCCTTGGCGCCGGCAAACGCATTTTTTAACACCGGATTGCGGCCGAACTCTCCCTCGGCGATCGCCTTGTTAATTCGGGTCAGGTCCTGATAGACGATCCGGCCCGCGCCCAGGTTTAAATGACCGACTTCTGAATTACCCATCTGCCCTTCGGGTAATCCAACATCGAGACCGCTGGCGCTCAGGCGGCCCATCGGATACTTCTGGTAGAGCTCTTGGTGGAATGGGGTTGTTGCAAGTAAAGTGGCGTCGCCGTTCTCAACCCGGCGTTCCCAGCCGCCAGGATTAATTCCCCAGCCATCGCGGATCAAAAGCATCACCGGCATTTAATTCGAATGTTCTCGGTTAATCGGGCAGCCACAAGCGATTTCCCGCTACTGCTGGATTGACAAAGAAAAGGAGCGACATTCAGATCGCCGCTCATGAAATGGCGCAACCAATTGCTTGCGTTGTTCTGCCTCCTTGCCTTCGCCGGTCTGGGGATTCTTTATTTTCAGCACTGGGTCGTTCAAAAGCCATTCGGTATCGTACTGCTCATCGGCGAAGGGCTGACGCCGCATCGGCTGGCCGCGACCCGGGTTTTTGCTGGAGGAGCGGACGCCAGACTTGTGCTCGATTCGATGCCGCATTTTGCGTTGCTTTCCAATGCGTCCAAAGATTTCGCCACGCCGGACCAGTCCGCTGCCGCTACCGCGCTGGCTACCGGGGTAAAGGTCAAGAATCGGGCACTGTCGGTTAATGCCGAAGGCCGCGCTTTAATTACCTTGCTGGACTTGGCGCGCGATCGCGGCCGCGCCACCGGGCTTATCACGAACGCGCAGATCACGGATCCGACTGCGGCTGCCTTTTACGCGCATTCCAACGACAGCGCTGACCAGGACGGCATCGCGGGCGCCCTTAGCGACGCTTCCAATATCGATTTGGTGATGGGCGGCGGCGTCGCGCGTTTCCTGCCTGAAACCAAAGGGGGGGAACGCCAGGACGGGCGCGATTTGTTGCTGGAGCTACGGCGGAATGGGTATGACATCGTGAAAAACCGGGCCGAATTGGAGGGAATTCCGGCCTGGCGCCGGGCCAAGTTGTTTGGGGCATTTGCGCCTAACGAAATGGCTTTCGCAAACCAGATTGAAGAGAGGAGCGATCAACCCAGTCTCGCTGATATGGTCCGTCGCGCGGTTGAGCTGCTGCAATATAACCCAGGAGGATATTTGTTAGTGGTGGACGCGGGATTAATGCGAAAAGCCGCAGTGGCGAATCAGGCGGAGCGAACATTCTCCGAAACAATTGAGCTCGATCGAGCGTTGGCAACAGCCCGGCGTTATGCCGGGCCGAAGTCAACCATTATCGCCTGCGGCGACGTTGGGATTGGCGGGCTGAGCTTGAATGGCTTCCCGTTCCGGAAAGACAGCGGGCTGGCATTGTTAGGCTTGAATTCGGCCGGCCAGCCGTGGCTGACCTGGGCTACCGGGCCTAACGGGATTGGTTCTTATGGCTCAGTCAAAAACACAAAGCCGGACGTGGAAAATGGCACCCCTCCACCACCCACATCGGGACCAACCCAGGTGGAGCCCGCCGCCGTCTTCAACAAGAGCGCGCTCAATACCGTCGACGATGTCGCGGCGTTTGGCGCCGGACCCGGAAGTGAAACACTTCAGGGCGTTCTTGAGAACACGGTGGTGTTTCGCATCATTCGCGACAAGCTTTGATTCTCGTTGTTGAGACGATTGCGCCTAACCGAAAAACAAAAACCCGTTTCCGATCAACGGAAACGGGTCTTGTTTGAGGCGTAAACCTGATTACGGACTTGCCGGGGCCACCACCGGGGTAAACACAAACGGCGGTGGCGGAGGCAACGCCGAACCAGGGCCTTCAGCCGGACCTTCTTCTGGAATGTCCTTGGCGTCGGCCATGTCTTTGAAGTCTTTTCCGTCGAGAACGGTTTTACCGTCCCCAGCCATGGTGTCGTGACCGGGTCCTTCGGCCGGAGTATTGGCCGCGACCAAATTTTCGCGTTTTTCACCGCCAAACGCCGCAATCTCGGCGACCGAGAACGGCGCACTGGGTTCGGCCGGCGTCCATTTTAGCAAAATATATCGGCCGGTCGTTTCAGGGAAATCAACCGCGGCGCGCCCGGAACCTTCGTCGTTAACCGAGCCAACCTGCTGCATGCCGGCCATCGAAGCTTCATCCAGCTGCAAACTCTTGGCCGACGCAGCTTGTGGTCCGCCGGGCAATGATTGCAGCACATAAAAATCGAGCTTGCCGCGACCGGGCGAATACAGCGCTGAGATGCGGCGCAGCTTGGTGGCCTTTCCGAGATCGACTACTGCGGTCGGCGCCGCGTCCGGCGGGGCGAAGTTATAAACGGTGCCAGGCTGGTCGTCGATCATGTTGTTAGCCTGCTTCACGTCTTCTCCGGAACTGACATACACGGCCCGAGCTTTGGCGTGAAGATCGCTGACCTTGTAGCTAACCATCGCCAGGCTGTCTGACGCGGTTTTGCGGGCTCTCGGCATGGTGAAGGCTGAAACTGTCGGAGTCGAATAAACTCCAAGATCGGCAATACGGCCCGGCTCGGTGACGTTGAAGGTCAGCCGCAGATATTTGGCTTCGCTGGGTCCGATTTTGACTTTAACTGAATCACTCGTTAGGTCTTGCTCGGCGATCGTATTCCACTGAGGGCTGTCGGCCGGCAGCTTGGCGTTGGAAGTAGCAATGGTTACGCGCCCTTTGGTGTTTTGTTGAAGAAAAGAGACGCTGTCAATGTTTTCGACCTTACCGAGCGACACCAGCACGCTGGTGGTACCGTTAGGCAGATCGTAACCGGCAGTCGGATCGCCGGCCAGCAATGCCGCTTCGGCCGATGCGTCACCCTTGGGGGTAACCTCGATTTGAGCACCCAGCGGATAACGAGCAAGGTTTTCCGGGTAAGACGGCGCCTGTTCTACGGTGAGCGCAGGCACTTTTTGGAGGACGAGTTCAGCCGCGGCCGAATAGCTGGCGAAGGAGCAGAGGGAAACTGCTACCAGGCCAAAGAATGCTGGACGGCGCACGGAAACAAAGAGGGACGGCTTTATAATTTCCATAGCTACAAAAAACATAATAGGCGATCGGCCGCGCTTTTGGCAATACTTTTCTTATCCACTTCCATACCCCAAAACGCTTCCTCGCCTCCCCACGAAGCCCAGTGAACCGTTTTTGGCTTTTAATCGCAAGGAAAATCCGGGTCTCCCCCTG
>DATFCK010000521.1:0-2261 GCA_035253185.1 Chthoniobacterales bacterium
CCCGATCAGTTTTTGCATCGGTGAACGCGCCTTTGACGTGACCAAACAGTTCGCTCTCGAACAGGGTCTCCGACAATCCGCCCATGTTCACCGTGATCATCGATTTACCGGCCCGGGGGGAAAGCGAATGCAACGCCTGGGCGACCAGCCCCTTGCCGGTTCCGTTTTCACCGGTGATAAGAATGTTTGCATCGGACGGCGCCACCCGTGAAATCATCTCCATTACCGGGCGCATCGCCGGCGATTCGGCGATGATGTTAGGCATGTTGCCCCGCAACAGTTGATTCTCCGCCTCCAGTTTGCGGCCACGTCGCAGCGCGCTTCCGAGTTCGATCTGGGTCCTAACGATGGCCAGGAGCCGCTCGTTATCCCATGGCTTGGGAACGAAATCGCGAGCTCCACGTTTCATCGCTTCGACCGCGAGATCGATCGTTGCCCACGCGGTCATGACCACGATCGGAAGGGTGTTATCGAACTCCTGGATCTTGGGGATGACCTCAAGCCCTTCCTGTCCGGATTTCGTATCCCGGGTGTAATTCAGATCCATCATCAAGAGCGCGAAATCCTTTTTCTGCAGCGCGTTGAACACCCCCGCAATCGAAGTGACCGCTTCCGTCTGATAGCCCTCGCCCTTGAGCAATATGCGCAATGCCTCCAGCACATCGCGCTGGTCGTCGGCTATCAAAATTCTGGTCACGGTCTAACTCTCAACCGCGTTTCTGTTGCCGTGTCAATCGCGCAACCGAAAAACAACATCGAAAACGTGCCGGTTTGATTGAGAAAAAAAGCAGGCTGGCCTTTCGGTCGCTTGACTCTGCCCAGTGCAAAATTACGGTCGCATTCTGTGAAAAGATCGTTTCTCCTCCCCGTTTTAATTTCCGCGATCGTTGGCCTGCCTTTGAGCCAGGTGGTTTTCGCTCAGGGTGTGCAAATCGAAAAGGCGCCAACCGGCCAGCAGAGTCCCGCCGCCCCGACACCGCCCACGCCGGCTGGTCCTACCCCCGCCGAAGCACTGTATGATTTCATCCAGAAGTACCGCCCCGAAGTCGCGAAATTTCACGTAGGCACGCGATATCTCTGGACCGATCGAATACTGATCGAAATTGCGGATTCACCGCCGCCCGAGCCTTTGGCGTCACTTCTGGCTGTTGCCCCTAATAACACCAGCCAATTTTCCACCTGGGTAAACGAAACTTTTGAAAAGCAGGTCAAAACCTGGAGACCGGGAAAAAGAAATCCGAATCCGGGCAAACCGGGAACGGATGAGATCGTGGACGCCGCCGGCGGCCACTTTTACGTTAATCCGGTCTACGTTTCCTACGTGCTGGCCCGCTACCCAAAAGCCAGCATCCTGATTAAAGGTCCCAGCGATCCGGTCTTATTCACGGTGAACAACCAGGTCAAAGCCATTCTGGCAACCTGGACTCATCTGCCCGACGGCACTCCTTTGCAATGAGGGTGCGGGAAGCCCGGCTCTTTACCGGCCATCCTCGTTAGTCCGTCAGGGAACGACATTCACCCGATAATGGCGTCGGGACAAAGCCTGCCCGGCACCGCTACCGGCGGCAGCGTCTTCATACGTCGCAGTAGGACCATTCGAAACAATATCGCCCGAAATGACATCCCATCGCACAAAATTGGATGATGCCTCAATCTGGTAGCGCCGGTTAGGCTGAGTGGTGAATGTCACGGCCGCAGATCCGGAATTTCGAATAATGTTGGTCACCCGCAGCCGGCTGGTGGGATCGTGCAAGTTGGTACCGGCTACGAATTCGGCATAATTCGTTGAACCATCGCCGTCGGCATCGAGCGCTCCGTCGGCGGGATCGTTGGCATTCAATCCTTCGGCTGATTCAAAACCATCGGGGATACCATCTCCATCGGTATCCGGTGAAGAAATACTGAAATTCACGTTGGATATGTCGAAGAAAATATTGCCGACCGCTTCGATCTTGATCCGCGCGGTATCGACGTTCAGATACGGAATCGATACCGACTCACTGCCATCGTTAGGGGTATTTCCAGACAGCAGGATGTGATACGTCTGGCCGCCATCGACTGACAACCAGACATTGACGCTGGCGGTGCTGATGGGTGCGGTAGCGGTATTAGCCACATTCCAGGTCACATTTTGCATACTGCCGCCAGGCAGGGTCACCGCCGTGTTCGGCGAAGTGACGGCGAAGCCGGCGCCGCTGTCCAGGACGTCGATGTGCATGGAATCCATCGCGAATCCGCCGAACTTATTGTCGCGAACGGTG
>DATFCK010000522.1:0-5163 GCA_035253185.1 Chthoniobacterales bacterium
GAGACCCATGCTTATCTGCGCAAGCTGCGCGCGCACGTCGACCAAAAATATCCCGGCCGAATGCTTTTAGCTGAAGCTAATCAATGGCCGGAAGATGCGGTCGCCTATTTCGGGAATGGGGATGAGTCGCACATGAATTTCCATTTTCCTTTGATGCCCCGGATGTTCATGGCGCTGCAAATGGAAGATCGGTTTCCGATTATCGATATTCTCGATCAGACGCCGCCAATCCCCGACAACTGTCAGTGGGCGATGTTTCTCCGTAACCACGATGAATTGACCCTCGAGATGGTGACGGACGAAGAGCGCGATTACATGTGGCGCGTTTATGCCACCGACCCGACCGCGCGAATCAATCTCGGCATCCGGCGCCGCCTTGCTCCGCTCCTGGCAAACAGCCGCAGAAAAATTGAGCTGCTAAATACCATGCTCTTTTCAATGCCGGGCACGCCGATCATTTATTACGGCGACGAGATCGGAATGGGGGACAACATCTATCTCGGTGATCGCAATGGCGTTCGCACGCCGATGCAATGGAGCCCCGATCGTAATGCCGGTTTTTCGAAAGCGAATCCGCAGCAACTGCTTCTGCCTGTCATTATCGACCCGGAATATCATTACGAAGCAATTAACGTAGAGAACCAGCAGAAAAATTTGTCCTCGCTGCTGTGGTGGATGCGGCGCGTGATTGCCATGCGCAAGAACTTCAAAGCGTTCTCTCGCGGCACACTGGAATTTTTGTATCCCGATAACGCCAAAGTCCTGGCTTTTCTGCGCCGAACGGCAGACGAAACCGTCCTGGTAGTGGTTAACCTGTCGCGGTTCGCGCAATCAGCGGAACTCGACCTGTCATCGGTGGCCGGTTCGGTGCCGATTGAGATGTTTAGCCGCAACCAGTTCCCGGCAATTAAAAAGACCGGTTACCCGATCACGCTGGGACCACATGTTTGCTACTGGTTTGTGCTGCAACCCAAGGCCGACTCCGCGCGCTCGACAAAAAAACGGACGATTCCAGCGATCACCGGACAACCGAATCTGGAAGTGCTGCTTTCCGACGGACAGCGCGCCTCGCTTGAACGGGACATTCTACCGGGCTATGTGCGCGGTTGTCGCTGGTTCGGCGGTAAAGCGCGAACCATGCGGGAAATGCGGATCACGGAACACCCGACGATAGGCGTTAACGGCGGTACCGCTCAACTTTGGTTTGTTGAAGTCAGTTATATCGACGGACCAGCCGAAACCTACGCGCTTCCGGTGACGGTCGCCTCCGGTGAATCCGCTCGTCGCGTGTCGCAGAGCGCCCCCCAGGCAGTGATCGCGCGCTTCGAAGATGGCTCGGTCCTGCACGATGCGATTTGGGATCCCGCTTTTCGATCCCAGCTTTTCGAAACGATCGTTAACGGGCAACGCTGTCCCGGACGCGCGGGTGAATTGGTCGGAATGCCAGGGAAGCTGTTGTCGGATAATTCCAACGCGGTAGCCGAGAATTCGCACGTGCTGAACGCAGAACAGAGCAACTCGTCGATCGTTTTTGACAATAAATATTTCTTGAAACTGTATCGTAAACTTGAAGACGGCGTGAACCCCGACGTCGAGGTCACGCGGTTTCTAACTGACCAGGCGGGGTTCCAATACGTGCCGGCATTTGGCGGTGCGATTGAATTTCGCCGGCGCAAGAGCGAGCCCACGGTGGTTTGCCTGTTGCAAAACGCGGTTACCAGCGAATCGGACGCCTGGGTGATGACCCTGGACCATGTGGGCCAGTTTTATGAGCGGGTACTGGCTCAAAAAGCGAATCTGCAGAGCGACAATGCAAACGTAGGCACGTTGTTGATCGAACTGATCGGCGGCATTTATCCGGAAAAGACCAAGTTGTTAGGCCAACGAACGGGCGAATTGCACATTGCTCTGGCTTCCTCCCAGGACGACCGGGTTTTCGCGCCCGAATCATTCAATGCCATGGCGCAGCGTTCGGTGTTTCAGTCCATGCGCGCTCTTTTACGACGCACCACCGAATTGTTAGGCAAAAAAATGAAAGATCTCCCTGAGAAATTTCAGGGCGAAGCCCAGGATGTTCTGGCCGCGGAAAAAACGATTCTGGAACGGGAAAGACGAATTCTCGATCGCCGTTCCATTGCCGCGAAAATTCGGATCCACGGCGATTACCATCTCGGTCAGGTCCTTTATACCGGAAAAGATTTCATCATTCTCGATTTCGAAGGCGAACCGGCCCGGCCGCTCAGCGAGCGGAAGCTGAAACGCTCGGCTTTGCGCGACGTCGCCGGGATGATGCGTTCATTCCAGTACGCTGCCTACAGCGCCTTGTGGCAACCGGCCATGCGACCGGAAGACGTGCCTTTTCTGGAGCGCTGGGCCGATCTGTGGTACCGCCACATGAGCGCTGTTTTTCTCCAGAGTTATCTGCACACCACCGCCGGGGCGGTGTTCGTTCCGCAGAAATCCGATGATCTTCAAATTTTGCTCGAAGCTTATCTGCTCGACAAAGCAGTATATGAAATCGGTTACGAGCTGAATAACCGCCCTGATTGGGTGGTGATACCGATTCGCGGCATCAAGCATATCCTGCAGGCGACGTAGGCGTCGGCAAATGCGGAATCGCAGGTCCTTCCTTTAGGGTTCGTCATTCGGAATTGGTCATTTGAGCTGCGGCCACCTAAAGCTTTGGACTACTGGCAGTAATATCGTTATAAATCCGGAAAGCATTCCAATCTTATGAACACCTACCTGCAAACGATCGATGAAGCCATCGCCGGGAAACATCTGCTCAAGCATCCCTTCTATCTCGCCTGGAGTCGCGGGGAATTGACCAAGGAGGCCCTGATCGATTACGCGAAGCAGTATTATCATCACGTCGCTGCCTTCCCGACCTATTTGTCGGCGGTCCATTCACACTGTGATCATCAAGCTACCCGAAAGCAGGTTCTCAATAATTTGATCGATGAGGAAGCGGGAACACCCAACCATCCGGATTTGTGGAAACAATTCGCCGCTGGTCTTGGGGTTTGCGAAAAAGACATCGCGAATACCGCGAAAGAAAGCGAGACCACACAATTGATAGGCGCGTTCCGCGACGTGTGCGGCAACGGCTCAACCGCGGAAGGTTTGGCCGCGTTGTACGCCTACGAAAGTCAGATTCCGGAAATCTGCGAATCCAAGATCGATGGATTGAAAAAACATTATGGGATCACCGATCCCGAGCATTACCGGTATTTCAGCGTTCACATCGAAGCCGATCGGGAACATGCCGCGGCCGAACGCGCGATGTTAGGCCAGCATGTTAATAGCGAGAACTTCGCGGACGTGCGAGCATCCGTTAGCCGCGTACTGGACGCGCTGTGGAACATGCTTTCCGGAGTCTGCCGCCGGCATGCCATAGCGTGTTAACGATAGTGAGCCAGTGCGTCAGTTATCTCATTGGCACCGGCCTTCAGGCAGGTGTTTGATGATCAATTTAACCAAGGTTATCTCATTAGCACCGGCCTTTAGGCCGGTGATTGATGATCAATTTAACCAAGGTTAGCCGTTTCAACGGCTTACCTTTGGTTCTCTTTGTGCGCCTGCCCGCTACAATGAAACGCCGTTAAAACGGCTAATCCCGCACCGCGTCTTTCATCTCACCGGCCTGAAGGCCGGTGCTAATGAAAGGTTGCGTCGCATTGCCGAGACCTTTACCCCTTCATTTTGCGGCCTCATAAACCTGCGTATCGTCCTGACCTATGCAGCAACAGATTCTGGCCGGTAAGGTCGGCGTCGTTTTTGGCGTCGCTAACAAACGCAGCATCGCATGGGCAATCGCTAAAGCGTGGGCGAACGCAGGCGCAAAGTTGATCTTCAATTATCAGGGAGAACGGCTGAAGGAAAACGTCGAGGAATTGGCGTCTGAGTTTGGCGAACAAACGCCGCTGTTTCCGTGCGACGTCTCCAGCGACGCCGAAATCGCGACGTTCTTCGATCAGGTGAAGCAGCACACTGACCGCATCGATTTGCTGCTGCATTCAGTCGCTTTTGCCCCTAAAGAAGCGCTGGAGGGTGATTTTGTCAGCACCACGCGCGAAGCGTTTCGCGTTGCCCATGATATCAGCGCCTATTCGCTGGTCGCTCTGGCCCGAGGCGCGGCCCCGATGATGACCAATGGAGGCAGCATTGTGGCCATGACCTATTACGGTTCCGAAAAAGTGGTGCCGCACTACAATGTCATGGGCGTAGCCAAAGCAAGCCTGGAAGCGAGCACTCGTTATCTGGCCTACGATCTTGGCCCTAAGAAAATTCGGGTAAACTGTATCTCCGCCGGGCCGGTGAACACGTTAGCCGCACGCGGCATCAGTGGCTTCACTCAAATGCTTAAGCATTACCAGGATCGCGCTCCGTTGAAGCGCAGCTGCGATCCGGCTGAACTCGGTGAAGTGGGGGTTTTTCTGGCCGGCGACGGTGCCGCTCCCATCACCGGACAAGTGATCTATGTCGATGGCGGCTATCAAATCATGGGGATGTAACGATTGCGGAGTGGCGATTGCGGATCGCGGATTGGTGCGGACAAATGGTTGGATCAACTCATCCAATACGATAGCCAACTGTAGCGGCGGTCTATGACCGTCGCAAAATCTCCCGCCATGGCTAACCTCGCCCGCGAACTGCGCGAATTGTTAGGCAATGATGCCGTAGCGGACGATCCGGAAACGCTTAAACAGCACAGCGGCGACAAATGGTTCGCTGCTGAAGCGCCGGAGGCTGTCGTCTTTGCCACATCGACGAGTGAGGTCAGCCAGCTGCTGAAGTTTGCTTCGCAACACCGGGTGCCGGTCACCGCCCGCGGAGCCGGTTATGGTTATGTGGGCGGATGCGTTCCATCGCACCGCGGTATCGCATTATCATTGCGAAAAATGGATCGCATCAAAGAGATCCATTTCGAAGACGCGGTGGCAATCGTTGAACCCGGCGTGATCACCTCCGACCTGAAATCGGCAGCGCGCTCGAAGAAACTGTTTTATCCGCCGGACCCGGCCAGCATGGACGACTGCTCGATTGGCGGCAATATCGCAACCAATGCCGGGGGTCCGCGCTGTTTGAAATACGGGGTGACCCGGCATTACGTCCTTGGTCTTGAAGTGGTGCTGCCTAACGGCGATGTTCTGCGCCTGGGCG
>DATFCK010000523.1:0-4500 GCA_035253185.1 Chthoniobacterales bacterium
TCCCCGGCGTAGCCCGAAGCGCCGATTACGGCGCATTTGATTGGGTCTCTGCGCATTACAAGGCGCAATGCGTATTACGTCTGAATCGAATTGCAATCGGAATTTGCGCAAGAGTTTCCTGCCCGCGAATCACGCGAATAAACGCTAATCTAAGTCAGATGCAGAATCAGCTTTGCCCACGAAACAGCCGAAACCAAAGAAAGGCTTTTCCCAGTTTTTGCTCGTGTCATTTCGTGTGTTTGGTAGGCAGTTTTAAGATTCGCGGCTTTAGGTAGAACCAACGTCTCGTCGCTTGGTAATGTGTCACGCGACCAGAGGTCGCGTCTACGATCGCGTCAATGAGGCAATTTCTTCTGAGCTGAAATAGTCTTTCGCCTGACCGAGCTTTCGATAAGTTTCGGTCATGCAATCCCTTTCCCTGGTAGCCATCGCGATCGGCGCCGTATTCGTTTTCATCTTCTGCATTATTCTGTTCAATTTTTTCGGGCTATGGCTGCGCGCGCGAATCGCTAATGCTCCGGTGAGCATCGGCAAGATGGTCGGAATGCGGCTGCGCAAAGTGCCGGTGGGCCTGATCGTCGATAACCGGATCACTGCGGTTAAAGCCGGTCTGGAGGTCCCCAGCGATCCGTTGGAAGCGCATTATCTGGCCGGTGGAGATGTTAACCACGTGATCCTGGCCCTGATCGCCGCCGATAAGGCCGGTATCTCCCTCGATTTCAACCGGGCCTGCGCGATTGATCTGGCCACCAAAGGGACCGGCAAAACGGTTTTGGAAGCGGTCCGCACCAGCATCAATCCAAAGGTAATCGACGCTCCGAATCCGGCGATGGGCCGCGCCACCATCGATGGCGTCGCGCAGGACGGCATCGGCGTGAAAGTCCGGGCCCGGGTAACGGTTAGGTCGCATCTGGATCGGTTCGTGGGCGGGGCGACGGAGGAAACAATCATTGCCCGCGTGGGGGAAGGCATTGTCAGCTCAATCGGATCGGCTCCCAGTTACAAGGAGGTGTTAGAAAATCCCGATCGCATTTCCAAATCGGTGTTATCGAAAGGACTCGACAGTAACACCGCGTTCGAAATTCTTTCGATTGACATCGCCGACGTCGATGTTGGCGACAACATCGGGGCTAAACTCCAAGCGGAACAAGCCGATGCCGACAAGCGGGTGGCCCAAGCCAAAGCGGAAGTGCGCCGAGCCGCGGCAGTGGCGGTTGAACAGGAGATGCGCGCCCGAACCCAGGAGATGCGGGCGAAAGTAGTGGAAGCCGAAGCCCAGGTTCCCATGGCCATGGCCGAAGCCTTTCGGGCCGGTCATCTCGGTATCATGGATTATTACCGGATGAAAAATGTGCAAGCCGACACCACCATGCGCGAATCCATTGCCGCTCCCGACCGGCCGCGCACCGAGGGAACTTGAGATTTAACGGCTCAACGATTCAACGATTCAACGACTCAACTTCCCCAACAATGCTCGCCGCCATCGATAACTGGCTCTTTCTGATCCTCGTCGCAGTTGCGGCGTTGTTCCGGTTGCTTTCGAAAGCGGTCGAGTCAAAGAACCGCGATGATGCTCCGGATGAATCAACGTTTGCGCCGCCGGGCCAAAGCATTCCGCGACAACCGCGTTCGCCCTCTTCCGAAGAAGAACAAATTCGCAAATTCCTGGAGGCGCTCGGCCAGCCCCGCGGCGGACACGTTCCGCCACCGGTGGCACCGCGAACCGACGTGGCCCCGCGTCCGGTTGCTCCGGTCCAACCTCCGGCTTCGGCGATGCCTGTGCCCGGTTGGCCGAAACCCCCGGCCGAACGTCGCCGTGTCACCACCCCGCGCCAGACGCGTCAGGGAATTCCGCCACCCCTTCCGGTGCAACCCATCGAAGTGACGGTTCGCCCGGCGCCGGCAGCCGAAGCCCCCGCGTTTGAAATTCAGGAAACGGTTAGTCTTCCGGCTCCGGCTCCGGCTCCGGCTCCGGCTAAGGGTCAGCGCCGCGCCACTGCCGTGCCGCAAAAAAGTGATCTGGACATCGGCTCAATCCACCAATCAAACCTTGCTTTCGTCCGCCTGCTTCGGACGCCGGGCGGGTTGCGTCAGGCGGTCATTCTGCGCGAAATTTTGGGAAAACCGCGCGGCCTTCAGTCGATCGATGAAATGCCCGGAGTTGCGTGAGATCCGTTAGGCGCGAGCGTCGGCGTCGGTGTCGGAGCAAGCAGCCATGAAATTCCGGAACGCCGTTCCCAGCTTTCCGTCGGATAAAGAAAACAGGAGACTTCCTCGACCTGCCGCCTGATCCGGAGCGTTTCTTCTTCCGATAATCGTTCCTTCCATGTTTCCAGGTTGGCGCGGCTATTCAACTTAACCTCGTGGCGGCGTTCCACGCTGCCCACCGGATTCGACGAGGCACTGTGTTGCTCGATGTTATCCCGAACTGCGTCGTTAAAATCCAGCCGCAGGTTCGTATAGATGCGCCGGAAACCGTTAACCGGATCCAGTGAAAGATCCTCATGGCGGATGAATAACCATTCCGGATGAGCCGCTTTGTAACCCAGAATCACATGATGCATGCATTTCCAAAGCAGCGCCGCCTGGTCGATGATGTCGCCCGGATGGCGGGCCTGTTGTTCTATTTCCGCCGCAAAAGGGGTGAGAAGCTCTTCCAGCAGCAGGGGCTGTTTGACCCAATCCTCAAACGCAAATTGCCAATCGGCGATTTTTAGACTGCTGGCAAAGGCGGCCGGGTGACGAATCATCACCAGCACCTCCATGTCGAAGCTCGAAGCCATCCAGTCGGCCGAAAAAAATGCAATCGGACCCTTAACCAGAATGCGAGGATGCCGGAGGCGAAGCCGGGCGTGATGAATCCATTCGCGGCCGACGCTCGACCAATCTCGCAGAGTGCCGGTTTGGCGAAATCTCTGCACTGGACTATAGCGCAGGTTGATCATGCGCTGCAGATGCCGGTAGTACGGCTGTTCGTTTTCGCGGGAAACGTAGGTGAACCAATAGTCGAACTTTGCCCCGCAGATTCCGCGATCGTGATTTAAATTAAACGGTTCGTGAATGTAATGGACGTTAGGCGCAAGAGCGATCATGCGGCCTACCCAGGTCGTCCCGGAACGGTGCGATCCGGTTACCAGGATCGGCTGGCCACTCCCAACCTGTTTGGTCGTGGCATCGGCGGCACCGTTACCGTTATCAGACCGGAATGAACCGGAGGACCTCTCATTACTGTTTGATTCCCCGGCGCCGGGGTGCACACCCATGTTTTAACGTAGAAAGCCGATGTTGTGCCGGATCAAGCCCTACTAACGCCGGACGGCTTTTTAAGTGTTTTCGACCGGCAGAACCTTGAAAAAACGTTTTAATTCATGCCCGGCACGGCGGAACCGGGCGTTACTTAGCGGGGCGAAAGCCGCAGACTAACCACGAATGGACACTAATCGACACTAATCAGAGAGGTTAAAGTTGGTGTTTATTCGTGGGGATAGCCGGTAGCTAGAAATTTCCTTCTGGTTTCGACCGTCCAAAAAAGAGAGACGACCGGATTCGAACGCAACCCCGGAGCCCCCGATTATCGGCGGGCAGGGACTTGAGCTTCCATCTCAGCGCATTACCTTCAGCTTCCTTAGCGCCGGCGTGGCGGAACTGGCAGACGCGCTGGACTCAAAATCCAGTGATCGCAAGATCGTGTGGGTTCGATCCCCTCCGCCGGCACCACTCTTGGCGGGCACCATCTAATGTAGGATTTCCGCCGGCAGAAAACACGATTTCGGAGGAAAATCTTTTGCCCCCGAAAGCCGGTTCGCGTACCATCCCCGCTTCTTATGTCTATTGCTCGTTCTACGATTATTGCATTGATATTGTTAGGCCTGGGTTCAATCGCTACGGTTCGCGCCGATGGCCTCGCCATACGTGGCACGGTTAAGGGCACCGACGGAAAAGCGCTGGCCGGCGCACAAGTTCGCGCTGAAAAAGTAGGCGTGAAGGGTCCGGCAGTGGTGGCCACCACCAATGCGAAAGGTGAATACGCTTTCAAAGGGCTGGGCGCGGGTGTCTACAAAGTTACCGCGGTCGTTAACAAGGTTCCGAAATCTGAAGCGAGCATCCGAACCACCCAAAAGGGTTGGTCCGTCGTCGATTTCGATCTGAGCGCCAAAAACAAAGTCGCGCGGAAGAAACGCATGGTGTGGGTTTCAGGCGAAACCGGCACCCACATCGGCAGCGGCCACTGGGAAGCGGTTGAAGATTCCACAACCGGTACCGGCGCATCGGCCTCGCAACGCGTGGACGGAGCGGCCCTCTCCACTCAGAACGTTCTCGGTGTTGGCGGACAGAGCGGGCCCGGACGCTAAACTTTCACTTACGTTTGATTGATGATCACCAGCGTCGTTTGATGCGACGCTGGTGATTTTTTTTGCGGTGGCTTGACCGATCAGGTAAACTTTTAACCATGGCTCACAAAGCAGGAAGCGTTGCGCTCCTGGCATTTGCGCTGGTTGC
>DATFCK010000524.1:0-3825 GCA_035253185.1 Chthoniobacterales bacterium
AACGGGCGGCAGAAGTTTCAGATTTAAGTTGTGAAGCCAGCTCGAAAGGCGCTTAAAGCGGCCTCAACCAACGCAGCCGCGCAAGGTTAAAACACCATCTATGTCGCTCCAAACGAGCCATTTGCACATTGGCCGACGTCTGACCATTCAGCTTTCGCATTTTGGCTCCAAGTGGGGTGACGAATTCTGCCAAAAGATCGGTTAGGTGACAAAAGAGGAACCGGGTAGCGAAATGTTGATTGTCGGGCACAATTCGTTTGCGCAAAAAGTGCCGGCAATGATCCCCTCATTGCGAATCGCCCGGCCGGGAGCAATTCCGCTAGCACAACCCCCCAAGGATCGCCGCCGTTAGGGTCTCATTAACTAAGAGGAAACCTGCTCGGGTTAGGGGATTTCAATTTAGAGCTCGACTATTCATCCGAAGCTCGGGTAAAAATACAGCGTGCCGCCCAGACCCCGCCGGAGCGTAATTTGCGCGCGTAGCAATCCACCGTTTGATCGTACCAAGCCGGCATCAACCTGGGCTGCCGGCTTTTTACCCATTCTGGCGGCGGTAGTCATGATGCCGGCGCCACTGTCCGGGCAGCCGTTAGCTGTCCCCGAAGTCAATCCCGTTACTTCCACCGCGAACAAAATTCAACGCGCTACCAAACAAAATACAGTTCTTCCAAGCAGGCGACATAACCTTAGTCCAAACCTGGGAAGGGTTGCTCATAATCTTGGAATTGTTGATCCGAAACTCCTGGTCAAAACCCAACCCAATCAGATCGGAATAACCCGGGCTGTGCACATGAATCCGGACACGAACGGAACCACGTTTGTGAATGACGATGGCAGTCGTGTTTTAATCCTCTCGCTTAAATCGCCGGATGCATCCGGCTTGCGGGTTCATTTTGAAAACTTCGATCTCCCTCCCGGTAATGAAGTCTACGTTTACGGTTTATCGGATGACAGCAGCGTGTCCGGCCCCTACACCGGCAAAGGGATTTGGGGCGATGGCGAGTTTTGGTCCGGGGTGGTCGAGGGTGACACCGTCGTAGTCGAGTATTACGCGCCAGCCGATGGCGGAACCATGGAGATTTCCGGCATTGGTCACCTTGAATACAACAACGCCGAGCTGGCCGCGCCTAACGTCTTGACCTGCGAACTTGATGCGTCGTGTTACACCGACAGTGTAAAGAATTCAGTAGCGCGCATCATTTTTACCGATGACGGCGATCAGCGGCAATATGTCTGCACCGGAACGCTTCTAACCGATAGAGATGGCACCCAGATTCCCTATTTTCTGACCGCGAATCACTGCATTTCCAGCCAGTCGGAAGCGCGCTCCATCGTTGCCTACTGGTTCTATCAAACAACCGCATGCAACAGCCGGGTTTTGGTGAACAACTGGACGACGACGCAAGGCGCGAACTTGCTCGCTACCAGCGCGACAGACGACTACGCCCTGCTGAATGGACCTCCGGCGCCAGGAGGCGCCGTTTTCGCTGCCTGGTCCAGCGACCTTATTGGGGTGAACACAAGTGTATTCGCATTCCATCACCCTGGTGGAGCGGCACCGCCGGCAGTGGATTCTCACCTGCGGCGCGCGGCCGGATTTGTCGGTGGCACATTTTCGTCATGCCAGGACAGCGGGTTAACAAACGGCTATGGCGTCACCTGGACGTCGGGGCTGGCCGAGCCCGGTTCGAGCGGTTCCGGACTGTGGTATGTCGGGCAGGGCGGTGTGCATCGCCTTATTGGGGTTCTCAGCTGCGGGCCGGCGACACCGAGCTGTAGCAATCGCTCGAATTTATACAGTAAGTTTTCGAATTTCTTTTCGCAGATCCAACCTTTCCTGTTTCCCCAGAACGTTCTGACGGTGCAATCGGGCAATCCCAATAGCGGTATTCTGATCGCGGTCACGCCGGCCGACGACGCCGGCCTAACGGATAATGCAACTCCTTTTACCCGCAAGTACTCTCCCAAAGCCTCGGTCACGCTGACCGCTCCGGCTTCAACCTCGACCGGAGCGAGCTTTTTGAAATGGCAGCGAGATGGCGTGGACTACGTCACCAATAACTCGGTGACCGTGTCGATGAATACGCCACACACCATGACCGCGGTTTACACTACTGCAGTACGAACACTTACAGTTGCGTCATCTAATCCGGTAAGTGGGGTGAACGTAACGGTTAGTCCAAATGACAATAATGGAGCCGCGAACGGCGCCACCCAATTTACCCGGGCTTACAACCACAACGCGAGCGTGAGCTTAACTGCCCCGTCGATCGTTAATGGAAATGTCTTTGAAAAATGGCGGCGCGATGGCGCCGACCTGACGACCAATGCTTCGACGACCGTCACCATGGATGCTGACCATACCATGACTGCGGTATATGGAGGGCCACCCATACAGGTGACTGTCCAAACCAATCCGGCGGGCCGATCGATTACGGTCGACAACACATTGTACACCGCGCCCAAGACGTTTAGCTGGGGAAGCGGTTCGAGCCACACCGTCGGAACTACGTCACCGCAGGGAGGAGCGACCGGAGTTCAGTACGTATTTGGCAGCTGGAGTGATGGCGGAGCAATAGCGCATACGATTGCGCCGACCACTAACACAACCTTTACCGCGAATTTCGCCACCCAATACCAACTCACCATGCTGGCGGGAATTGGCGGTGGAGTTAGTCCGGATAGCGGTTGGCACAACAGCGGTGACGTGGTGCCGATTAGCGCTACAGCAAACAACGGTTTTACCTTCAACGCGTGGACCGGAACTGGCAGCGGATCGTACACCGGCCCTAACAGCTCGAGCGCGGTCACGATGAATGGACCGGTTACCGAACTGGCACAGTTTACTCAGAATCCTACTCGGATCATTGCCCTCTCCGGTAATTTGAATTTCTCGCCTGTGCTGGTCGGTTCATCAGCGCAGCAGACATTGACGATAAGGAATAACGGCAATTCTGACCTGACCGTATTCCAGATCAGCTACCCGGACGCGTTTACGGGTAACTGGTCGGGGGGAGTCATCCCGGCAGGAGGTAAGCAGGATGTCACCATCACGTTTACGCCTACCGAGATCTTCGCCTACTTCGATCTGATCAATATTGATTCGGATGCGACCGAGGGTATCAATTCCGCTGAGTTCAAGGGTAACGGTGTCCCGGCCCTGGCTAATCTTTTGCAGCCGGCTAATGGAGCGCCAATATCGTTACCCCAAACTTTTACCTGGTCGCTTACGGACAATACGGTTCCGGTGCGGGTATTTATTTCCAACAGCACCGATCCCACTGAAATCCGTGTTTCCACCGAGGTTTTTGAAGGGGCGGGTTCCCTAACGATAACGTCGGAACGCTGGGCAAACTTTGTGGCTGATATCGGGCCCTCGCCGGTTTACTACTGGAGTGTTGGTCCGGCTGATTATGCCGCTTATCCCGGGGGCTTGATTTACGCTGATTGGAGCCCGTTTACGGTATTGCCGCAAGCATCGAGTCCAGTCATAACGCCTGGAGGGGGAACGTTTCGAAAGACAGTGACAGTGACAATGCGCGATTCCACGCCAGGGGCGGTTATTCACTACACCACCAATGGAACAACCCCGACCGCTTCGTCGCCGATCTACACCCCAGCCAGACGAGTCGGCCGCCGAACGATCAGAGGAACATTGATAAAGCTAAACTCGACCGCCAGAGTAAAAGCGATCGCAATCGCTCCGGGATTTAGCGAGAGCCCGATCACTGAAGCTAATTTCAACATTGTTAGGCGAAGGCGTTAATAATCTCGTCGCCAGAAACGCTGATAAAGCGGGGCACCTTCGCGATATATTTGAATCAG
>DATFCK010000525.1:0-2221 GCA_035253185.1 Chthoniobacterales bacterium
CAACTTCTCGCCGTCGCCGTCGTTAACGGCAACGAGCGAGGTAAACATTCCAACACTCGGCAAATCCGGGCGCGAAATCGCCCGGCCGAGCCGCGATCCAGCCGGTAACGATTGCCGGCGGGAAATGGCGCCCGGTTTCGATCTCCTGCTTGTTCAGTGAGATCGGACCGCGGTACCGAGTGCGGTATAACCAGACAAACTCCCGGCCGGTTCGATCCGTTGCCGGGAGTTTGGCTACCGGCTCAAGCGTGGCGGTAATCCCCAATTCCTCGGCCAGCTCTCGTTGAGCCGCCTGATCGTACTCTTCCCCCACCAGCACGTGCCCGGCGGCGCTGCTGTCCCACAGGCCCGGGTTCTGGTCCTTTAACCGCGACCGTTTTTGCAGGAAGACCTCGCCGTTTTCACCGAAAAGGAGGATGTGCACCGACCGATGCCGCAAGTTATCCCCATGCACTTTCCTCCTCGGCGCTGACCCGATTACGCGATCCGATTCGTCCACGACCGGAAAGCGTTCCTCGGCATCAAAACCGGTGTGGGCGGGGGCAGTCGATCCCACAAATTTGGCAAGGGCGATCCATTGCTCGAGGCCTAGATTTTCAGCTCTGGCTTGCTCGTCCACACCGACTGCGGCGGCGGCCGCAGGCCAGTCGGAAACTTGATTTGCAATTAATTTCCGAAGCTGTTTTCGCCGCTGGGAAAACCCCTGCCGGACCAAAGATTCGAACAAATCGTTATCGAAAACAGGCAGCTCATCAACCGGCCGCGGAGTGATTTTGATGACGGCTGAATCGACTTCCGGCCGGGGAATAAAGACGGTCTTTGGAACGCGTTTTAGAAATTGGACCCGGTAATGTCGCTGGATCAAAACAGTGAGCGCACCGTAATCTTTGTTTCCTGGCTCGGCGGTAATTCTATCCGCCATTTCCTTTTGTAACATCAACACTGCCAATGAGATAGGACTTGGATAGTCCAGGAATTTCAACAGCAGTTGACTCGAAATATAATAAGGAAGATTGCCGATTAACTTTACCGTTCGTTCTGTAAACAGAGCCCGCACATCGAAATTCAATGCGTCGAGATGGCCCACTTCCAGAGGCGCACCGGAATATTTTTTCTGTAAAAAGGCCGCGAGACGACCATCCTTTTCCAACACAGAAACTCGCGCGCCGCTGTTCAGAAGCGGTTCGGTAAGGGCACCCAGCCCGGGTCCAATTTCGACGATGTAATCGCCGGTTGCGGGCTGGAGCTGGTCAACAATCCAGCGGCTAAGGTTTCGATCGTGAAGGAAATTCTGGCCCAGACTACGGACCGGAGAAACGCCGATTTCGCGCAGAAGGGCGACAGTCTCTGAGACCTTCGGCTTGGCAACGCTGGGGCGGGAAATTTTGGTCAAGAAACTGCGATCCTGTTCACAAAACGGTGTGAACAAAACGCCTTCGGACCATGCAGTTGTTCACAAGTTATTCAACCGCGAAGACGTAACCGCCTTGAGCGCTTGGGCGCTTCAATCGAGGGACCCTTTTCGCGCTCCGCTGCGTCCAGTTTAACCTGTTTGCGGGGCCGTCGCCGGCTGCTGAGATAGGTCCGGCGCGCCTCCTTCAGGGTCAGCCCTTCCAGGAAGTAGGCGATTGCAGCCCGTCCCATGGCGTAGGTACCGGCGCCGGCTACCATACCGCAAACTACGTTGCCCCACCCGGGAACGAATTTCAGAATGACTCGTGCGCCTTCTCGAAGCAGCATCCCGAACCCTACGTTGGCGCCCAGAGCCGCGACAAATTCGGTAGCAGCGCGCAAACTTCGTTCCCGGCCGCTGACGTACATGATTCCCGAAACCATCACCAACTGGAGCGTGGTAAGGATGGGCAAATCTGCCAACGGGATCGGCTGAGCCCCTATCGCGGTGCAAATCGCGGTGGTCGATTTGACCAGCGATTGCGCAATCTCGGCTTGCGTTTGCTTATCACCAAACACGCGTGCGGTTTCGATGCGAGCTTCGTTTGGCAAATGACGGCCAATGGCTGAAATTACATCGCCAGCGCCTTCGGATTGACCGGAGCCGCGCACCGCCAGTATTCGCAGCAGCGGTGTGTCCTTGTTCAGCTTTGATTCTAGAGTGCTGCTCAGCCGGGACGCCCGTTCCTTGCGGACTGATCGCGGTCTGTCATCCCCATCAAGTTCGGGAGCGCCGGGGTCATAAATAATCCCGACTACGCCAGGGTTG
>DATFCK010000526.1:0-2455 GCA_035253185.1 Chthoniobacterales bacterium
GGACCCTCCGGGAGAGATAGTTTTTATGGAAGGTGACGATGGAAGCGTGGAGATGATGAAGCCGAGACGATTCGCGTTGGTTCATACCAAAGCGACGGGACGTCGCTTCTACTCAGATGTGAGTAAAGGGCGCGCTCTAGACGCGATCGAGGATCAAGGATCCAGCATCGAGAATCCAGAATCCAGAATCAAACATTGGTGGACTCGAAGCGAGCGCCGGCCTGTCAGCCGTGGTCTTAAACAAAAAGGACCGTGGTTCCCGATCCAAGCGGCGGAGCACCGCCGCCCTCCAAACGCCGGCGCGCAATGGAGCGATGGCGTTGCATTCGCCTTGCGCGGTAAGGCCGGTCGCGATTGAATCTAAGCCAGCGCGTGAGAAGGCGGATCGAGAGCTCAATCCGGACGGCACTGGTACTATATATATGCAGTCTGCCGAGCTGCGCGCCGACGGATAACGTCAAACAAGCCGAAGCGGAGGTGGATCAGTTTCATCAGCGATGGAACGAGCAGTATTTCACCCGCATTTATAACGACGCGCATATCGAATTCCGCAACGTTCAGTCGGCGCAGAAAACGATCGGGCAACTGCAACATAACCGAAACTTCTACGGCAATTTCAAGTCGGGCACGCAGCAAAGCGTCAAGTTTAGTCCGCAGGGGCCTGACAAGGAGATAACCCTGGATTACCAGTCGGTATACGACCGCGGAACAGCGAGTGAGGTATTTACGTTTCGGATCACCAAGGGCAAGCCGCTTTTGAGGAACTACCGGATGGTGCCTGGAAGTGCAGCAAAGCCACAAACCGCCGAGGCGAAGCGGAAGTGAAGCGGTTAGGCGAGGACGCGCGTGGCTGGACGTTGAAGCGTTGAAGCGGGGGAAGTGTTGACGCAAACGCCGAAAAGAAAAAGCTGACAGCTGACACGCTGACACGGAAGGCCAGACTATTTTGGATCCGTTACCGAAACCGGAACAGGGTAATCGTGGCCGTCGTAATAGTGAATCCACACCAACGTTCGCGTTTTGTTAGCCACCGGCAGGCGCGTACCCGCATGAAGCACAATTTTCCCGGCCGGCGTTTTGATTGAAGTTGGTTTTCGCAACGTGACGAACGATGCCGGAGTTTCGGCAGGAGATTCCCCCGCCGTGGTTGGGTGGCTTGGTGTCGACAGCACGCGCCTGGTCTGAGGACTGGATACTGGCGGCGATTTAGCAGGTATTGAATTGTCAGGACTGGCTGCGATGTCTGCGGCTGGTGGCGCCGCAACTACTGTGGGCTGCGAAACGTGGTGCCGATAGTACTCGATAGCTGTTGCCGCCGCCACGGAACACAACAGCGTCGCGGTCGCCGGCGTTAACCAGCCTTTCTTTCTCCGGATTCGGACTTTGGCAGCCGCTTGCGACTGGGGTTTCACTGTGTTCGACGAGATGTCTGCCGGTTGACCGATAATAAAATACGATGGGTCGTTAGCCAAATGGAGGTTCGGCGACAAAGGAACAGCACACCGAGAGATGCGATGAACAGCACGGTCGCTGGCGGCTCCGGGACGAATGCCATTCGATCGATCTGGTAGGTCGCACCGTCGGTCGTAGTTTGAAACTGAGCAGTTAATGAGGTGATACTCGATTGGTGGAACGTGCCGTTCGGCATAAATGCCGAAAGCGGAACGCTGAAGTTGCTGGCACCGGCGGGTATGTTTTGGCTGACATCGGCGCCGCCGAAATCTGTGCTGTGAAAACTCATCACCAGCGTCAGCGCCGTCGAAAGCGGCGAAGCGAACGTGATCAGGAATGAATCGCCGGCCGCGAGATTAGACGTCAGATCCAGACTGAAACCGGCCCCGGAATTATTGTAGAACAGCCATAAAACACCGTGTCCCTGCGAAGAACTGGAGTAGGTAAGGACACCGTTACCGATTGACGCGCTGACTGAGTCGAACGCATTGACCGGATTGTTGGTAATCCGCACCGCCGCCTGGCGACTGCCGCCCAGTGCGTCAACCGGAGCATCGTAGGCCGAGAAACTGATCCCATTTTGGAATCCGAAATTACTGATGGACAACCCATTGGTTAGATTAAAGTCGTCGACCAGAATCGGCCCCGATGCGTTACCGGTGCAAAACGGCATAAGTGAAATCGACAGCGCAAGTAGAACGGTTCGTCTCATGAGGGGAAAATGCTGGGACCGCGGTGGAATGGTTGACGGCTGGGGAGATTGATAAAAACACTTCGAAAAGGCGAGTTAATTTTGCCAAAACTGCATAATAAGCCGTTAGGGCTTCTAACCGAATGGGTTACAGCGGACGCTGACGCGAAGGAAAAGCTGAAAGCTGAAAGCGGAAACGGTGATATAGCGGGTAGTGCGCAGCCGAAGTTGATTTCCCGTTCAGGAATCGAGCTGTTGACGCATATGTCATTGCCTCGACTAACGGACAGGAAATCAGCTATGACCCGATGA
>DATFCK010000527.1:0-2022 GCA_035253185.1 Chthoniobacterales bacterium
TCGGTTATTGCTGAATCATCCGGTCGCTGAGCTAATTGCGGTTACGTCGCGTCAATTTGCCGGCAAAACACTGGCCGAAGTTTTTCCACGGTTTGCCGGGCGGACCAAGGCAGGCCAGCTCCGTTTCAGTGATTCAAAGCCGGAGAAAATTTCATCGGCGGCCGAATTCATTTTTCTCGCGCTGCCTCACGGCGTTTCGTCCGGGGTCGCGAAAGTTTTCCTCGATAAAGGACTTCGTGTTATCGATCTCAGCGCCGATTTCCGGCTTCGGGATCCAGCTATTTATAAAGAATTTTACGGCGACGATCACCTCGCTCCGGAGTTGCTGAAGGAAGCGGTGTATGGTCTGGCCGAGCGGTATCGGACCCAGATCGCTGACGCCAGGTTGGTGGCCTGTCCCGGCTGTTATCCAACCAGCATTCTTCTTCCGTTGTTGCCGCTGGTGCGGGAAAAAGTTGTCCTAACGAATAGCATCGTCATCAACAGTCTCAGCGGTGTGAGCGGAGCCGGCCGCAAAGTGGAAGCGGATTACCTGTTTGCGGAGTGCAATGAAAGTGCGCGCCCGTATGGCATACCGAAACATCGGCACTTGTCGGAAATTGAGCAGGCACTAACGGCCGAGGCCGGCGAGGAGGTGAAGGTTCAATTTGTGCCGCATCTGGTGCCGATGAACCGGGGCATTATTTCAACCATGGTGATGGATGTTGCCGCCGATGTGGACGAGAGCGAAATCGAAGCGGTGTACAAGGAGAGCTACAAGAAGGACCCGTTTGTGAGGTTGCTTGGAAATTCAGCGTTGCCCGACACGAAGAATGTGGCCGGAACGAACTTCATCGACATGAGCTGGAGAATGGATCCGCGAACCGATCGGCTGATCCTAACCAGCGCAATCGATAACCTGGTAAAAGGCACCAGTGGCCAGGCGATCCAGTGTTTGAATTTGATGTGCGGATATCCGGAGACTGCCGGATTGTGGTAACCGCGCCTCCGGCGCGGAAGCTCCAAATCCCAATCTCCAAGCACCAAACCGGCTGACGCCGGAAGCACCAAGCCCCAATAACCAATTCCGAAGTGTTCGCGAGCAGGCCACCATTGAAACTTCAATCATCAAACTCCAACTGCATTGCGCGTGCTCCCCGGAGTTATGTGTCGCTCGAATGATATTGGTCGCCCTAACAACTCAAAAAGACGAAACGATATCCGACTCGATTTGCGCGCCGCCAGGAGCGCAGGCGGCGCATCACCCCGCAGGTAGGCGCGCGGCAGCGTGGATGTTGGATGTGGGATGTTGGAGCTTGGAGCTTCCGATCCATCGCTGTGCTATTTAACCGCTCTTGCTCGCATAATGCCTAACAAATCGAGATTCCAGCGTATTGATGGATCGGTCTGCGCCCCCGCAGGATTTCAGGCGGCGGCCGTTTTTTGCGACATCAAAACGCTGGGGACAGGCAAAGGCTCGGATAAAGGCGCCAAACCGGATTTGGCTTTGATTGTTTCGGATGAGCCCGCAACCGTAGCCGGGCTGTTTACCACCAACAAGGTGTGTGCGGCGCCGGTAAAATTAAGCGCGAAAGTGGCTGCCAGCGGCAAGGCGCGCGCCGTGGTTGTGAATTCTGGAAACGCGAACGCGTGCACCGGAGCGCAGGGGATGCGGGACGCAAAGGCCATGGCGCGGCTAACCGCAAGTTCCGTAGCGGCGGTCGACTTGTCGCGCGGCAGCGGCGCGAAGGCGGATGACCGCCGGAAAATTGAGAATGCGACGGTCATAGACCGCCGCTACGATAAAGTTTTGCCTAACGATGTCCTGGTTTGTTCCACCGGGCGGATCGGGATTCCGATGCCGATGAAAAACGTCGAGCGCGGAATCCGCGATTGCGCGCCGCGGCTTTTGCGATCGGCCGAACAAGCGCGTCATGTTGCCGAAGCAATCATGACCAGCGATACGCGTCGCAAAGAAGTTGCGGTCGAATTTCGGATCGATGGTAAGGCGGTGCGAATCGGCGGCATTTGCAAAGGCGCGGG
>DATFCK010000528.1:0-6861 GCA_035253185.1 Chthoniobacterales bacterium
GTGCAGTTCCGCCCGCTGCGCGTGTTTCAGAAATGCGGTGATTTCTTCCTGAGTCAGCGACCGGGCAAACCACTGCATGTTGTTTTTGACAAAGATCTGCATCGCCGTGCAGTTGATCGAGCAGGCCCGCTCGATCGCCATGTGAACACCGCCGCCGATGGACATGTGGGCGCCCAGAAGAATTGCGGATCGCGGATTTGGGATTGCGGATTTGTCGGGGCGGTCGGCGGAAATGACCGGCTTAAGTCCGGCCTGACCGCGCGGATGCGGTTTCTTTTTTGCGTGGCGAGACATTGGAGCAAGAGAATTGATCGAGATATTGATTCCACATCGTTGAGTCTGGCCGGACGGAGATTTCACAAGCACCTTGCGATTACCATTTGCGAACAATCAATCCGCAATCCGCAATCGCCAATCTGCAATGGTTAGAATCGCTTGGGGTGCCAATCCGGATGTTTAGCGCTGCCGGTACCTTCGTATTCAAACAATTTGTACATCGGCGTCAGGAGAATGCCGGGGCCGTGCATGTCCATGCGAATCGTGAAATTCAGCTTGTCGTCAACGAAATGAATATCGCCCCAGCCTAACATGCTGAACAACTGGCCCTGGGCTTCGAAGTCATCGGTATGAAATATTCCATCTTTGATGGTGAAACTGGAGGTGGCGCGGCGGGCTATGCTGTAACCCGAACCGGGCAAAACCGCGCTCAATATCCCCGACAATGGTCCGAATATCGGGATGGCAAAAACGTCGCCCTGGGTGACCTCGAGTTTTCCGGTGCCGCGCATTCGCCGGCTATCCGAACCCACGCCGGTGAAGTCGTAGTTGCCGCGCAGTTTCCCTTGCGCGGTCTTGTAGTTGAAATACAAATCGGTTAGGCGAGGAAAATCGATCTTGTTTATGTTGACGTTGGCGCGATAGCGCTGGTCGCCATGTCCGAGGGCGATGTCGGCCGAGCCGGTGGCGGTGCCGCCGAAGATGGTGCTTTTAAAGTCGTTAATCTGTAAACGGTCAGTGGTGAACAACAGTTTCGCGGCCACTCGTTCGAACGGGAGAGTCTTGTTAAGGAAGACGTAATCCATTCCCCGCGGCCCATCGACGTTGATTTCGAACTTTGTGCCTTTGCGACCACCGAACTGGTAAAGCCCGTCAGCGGTCAGGTTAGGCGGGTGACGAAATTTGTATGGAGTTACCGCCTTCAACAGGTCGGGATCGATCCACACGATGGCGTCGCTGGGATTAATTGACGTCTTGATATTGGAGAACCGAACCTCGCGATTTTTGAAATCGTAAGTGAATGTGCCGCTGGCTACGCCTTCGTCGCGAACAACCCGAAGATTGTCGTAAGTGACTGCGCCCTCACCGAATCGAATCTTGGAAGTGGCGCTGTTCAACCACGACCCGCGGAAACGTGTTTTTTGGAGCGCCACACTGCCGGTTCCGGTCCAGCTCTCCGGCCGCTGGTCTAGTCCGCGAATCTCCAGATGAATGGTTGGCGAACGCTGCCATTCCCATTCGCTCACAAACTTGCGCATTTCAGCCGAGAGAAAACTTTTCAGCACGGCCGGATTCAGCGTGCTGTCGACATCAAGGCGAAAGTCCGACGGCGCGCTGAAGAGCGCGGCCTTGAGCTGGCCCTCCGCCTGTTTAACGCGGAGATCGCGTACCAGGATGCGCTCGCCATCCCACGAAAAGTCGGCGCTCAAATCATTTAGCGGAATATTCTCGTAACCAAATCTGCCGATCGCGGCATGGCCGAGCACCTTGATCTTGCGTGGTTCGGCAAAGTTGAAACCTCCGGATACTTCGACCGCCGGCGAGGTTTGAAAGGTAAAATCAGCCAGGGGCCCCGCGGTGTGAAAGGCTTCCAAAAGCGACTTCACGTCAACCGAGCTCCGCACCTGGAACTCAGCATCACCGCTGCGGCGATTCCAGCTGGCGCGGCCGGCAAACGTTCCGGTTTGATCCGCCCATTCGCATTGCCTGACGGTGAGCCTTTGATCCGCATATTCGGCGCTCGCTAATAGATCTCGCACTTCGTAACGGTCGCGCCGTATCGAATCAGCCCGCAACGTCGCTTCGACATGCGAATTCTCCATTTCAGCGAGATCACCGCTGAGTTTTACCTGCAATGTCGCCGGCCCGGCCGGAAAACTGCACTTCTGCAGTTCCGAGACGATCTGGTTTATGGTTTTGAGTCGTTTATTCCATTCTTCCTGACTCAAGGCGGGCGTCGGTGTGTACGTATCCCGTTTGATCAGCTGGCCAGTGACCGAGATCCGCACACCGGCGAGCATTCCCTCCGCCTGGCTAACGTATATCTGTTCGGGCGGAAAATAGACGTGGGCGTGAAAATTTTTCAGACGGGACTGCCGCATTTTGGTGTTGCTTCCTTCGAACGGCAGCCAGATTTCGGCATTGCGGATATCGATTGCGTTGAGAAATGGCTGGCGATAAAAAAATGCGGCGTAATTGATGTCGAGACTGATTTCACTGACCAATGCGAGAGTGTTGGCGCGGTTTTTGTAATCGTAGACGCGAACATCCTGGGCCACCAGGCCACGAAACGGATTTAACGTTAGGCGCCGAATCGAAACTTCGATGCCCCGTTTGTGCAGTTCCTCCACTACCCGCGATCGCCATTCGCGCCCGAACCCCTTTTTGGCGAGGTACCATCCGCCCCCGATCATCGCCCCGGCGATCATTACCACGACGAAGCGGATGGTGCTGATCAATAGCCGGCGGCTGAAACTTTTCTGACCGCGCCGGCGGGCCGCTGGCGGCCTTTGCTTTGGTTGATCCTGGATGAGGACGGACATTGCTTCCTCGGCTACACCACACTAGTTGTCATAAGACAACGCTACCTGCCTCATTTCTCATTATAATAGGAGTTCTTCGCGTCGCAGCTTCGCCTTCATGAGTGTTACCGACCTGCCTGCCATCAATGCGACGTTGAATTTGATGAGCACCATCTTTATTGCGGCCGGATGGTTTTGGATTCGTCGTGAAATCTGGCAACGACACGTGCCCTGTATGATCGCGGCGCTTATTTGTTCCACCGGATTCTTGATTGGTTACGTGGTTTACCATGCGCAAGTAGGCGAAAAATCATCCGGTTACACCGGCTGGCTGGCGGCGATTTATTTTCCGATTTTGATTTCACATATTCTGCTGGCCTTCATAACTCTGCCGCTGGTGGTCCTGACCGTGATCCCGGTGTTTCAAAGACGGTGGGATCGTCACCGTCGAATCGGCAAATGGACCATGCCGATCTGGCTATATGTGTCGATCACCGGCGTATTCGTTTATCTCATGCTGTACCACTGGTTTCCGCCGGGGGTGTGATTGCAGGCTGGGGGTGCGGCGCAGACAATCCTCTCTGCTGGTAAAAGCAAGCCGGAGCGTCAACTAACTCAACCTCGCCGCAAGGGTTTATGCGCCAGCGGCGCGATTCAATTCTAGCCTAGGGCAACGCCCTAGGAATCCTATCAGAACGTCGGTATAGCGCTGAAAGCGCGATTCACGATAGCCCCGACCGGAGCACCACCGCTACAAATCTTGCACTGGGACGCGACCTGATGTTTGATGTCTCAAGGCGCTGGGCGCGCCCATCCGGTATGGTTACGATCGCGACCTTTAACGAACCAGCGAAAGCGAAACGCCTCAAAGAACGGCTCCAGCAGGCCGGATTGAAGGCAGACATTCATAACGAGGGCCATCTTCAGGCCGTCGCTTTCATGTCCAAGCCTCAGGCCAACGTGAAACTCCACGTCGACGATGATGATTTCGCACGGGCCCAGCAATTGATGACCGAATGGGAAGCGACCGACCCGGATATTGCGTCAGCAATCGTTCGCTGTCCGCAGTGCGGCTCTTCCAGCATTCAATATCCGCAGCTTACCCGAAAAGCGATTACACCGGCGGTCGCCAGTGTGCTGTTTGCTTTGCGGATTTTTCCGAAGGAGTTTTATTGCGAGGATTGTCATTTTACCTGGACGAACGAAGAGGAGCGAACCCTGGGGCGTCTCTGGCACAAATTTTTTCCAGGCGCGGATTCGTCCCGCGCCGGGACCGATTCGACTGGTGGCGCGCCGGAGAAAACCGGCTGATCCTGGCCGAACTCGGTCTTTCACCGAAGCGGCAGCGCCTGCTACTCAGCGGCTGGCAGACGAGTTTCTAGCCTGTTCCTGTCATGAAATGGCTCTTTGCATTCCTCCTCGCAGTCATAATCTTTGGAGGAGCCGCCTGGTTCGGGTGGGTCCTGTTTTTCAAACAACAGGTTGAGCTGCAAAAGGAACAGCGCGGCGAAATAACTGCGGCGCCCACTCCCGACATTAGCCTGCCGGAGTTTCAGGCGGCCGCTAAACTGCGCCAGGAAGGCAAGCTGCCGGAGGCCCGGGCGGCGCTAACTGCACTGATCGAGAAATATCCTAACGGGTTGCATTTGGAAGAAGCCAAGGACCTGTTAGGCGAAGTGAATGTGGAAATTCTGCTGTCACGCACGCCTTCACCCGAGAAAACCGAATACATCGTCAAATCGGGCGACGTCCTGGCCCGGATCGCGCAAAAGGTGAAGTCCACTCCGGAACTGATCATGCGCATGAACAACTTGAACAGCACCATGCTGCGGATCGGCGAAAAACTTTTGATTTCGCACCCCGAGTTCTCGTTAGTCGTGCAAAGAAAAGCGCAACTTGTGGTGCTGCTCGATAAGGGGGCGTTCTTCAAACAATATCACGTCAAGGAAGTGAAGCTGCCGCCCAAGCAGCCATCGCGAGCCACCACCAAGGTGGCCGAAGTGATGGCTTGGAAAGGCGGCAAGCGGGTCGGTTTCGGCACCAAGGAATATGCGGGCAGCATTCGCTGGATCCGGCTCGGGACGCCGGGCTATATCCTGTATGCGCTGCCGGACGGGGCCCGGCCAAATGTCGACCAGCCACCGCCCGCGACTGGTCTGGGGATGGCTGCTTCCGACCTGGAAGAGTTGAGCGGGCTGGTGAGTGGTCGGACCCCGGTCACCATAACCGACTAGGTGACGTGAATCGTTAAATGGTTAAATTGTTAAAACGGGGCGGGGAGCGAGGCCGGTGGCAACGCTGGCCTGGAAGGCATTTCCGTTGTAACGTTTTAACCCTTTTAACGATTTAACGTCGTCTAGCGCATGGCCCTTCACCCATTGGATTTCGAGAAGCCGATTCTAGAACTGCAGCGTCGCCTCGATGAAATTCGCGAGCATTCCGATCGTCATGACGTCGACCTGGACTCCGAGGTCGAAGCCATGGAGGCGAAAATTAACGCCACCCGGCGTGAAATTTACGAAAATCTGACCGCCTGGCAGCGGGTCCAAATCGCCCGCCACGTTCAGCGGCCTTTCGCATTCGATTACATCGAACGCTGTTTCACGGAATGGATTGAACTGCACGGCGACCGTTTGTTTGCCGATGACAAGGCGATGCCCAGCGGACTGGCCAAACTGGGTGATGAGGCATGCGTGGTCATCACCCACCAGAAGGGGCGCAACACCAAGGAAAATGTGATGCGTAACTTCGGCTGCGCGCATCCCGAAGGTTATCGAAAGGCCCTTCGGCTGATGAGAATGGCCGAAAAATTTGGAATGCCAATCATTTCGCTGATCGATACGCCGGGCGCGTTTCCCGGGGTTGGATCGGAGGAACGGCATATATCCGAAGCGATTGCGGTTAACCTTCGTGAAATGATGCAGCTGCGGGTGCCGATAGTTGCGGCGGTGATTGGCGAAGGCGGTTCGGGTGGGGCGCTGGGGATCGGTGTGGCAGATCACGTGATGATCTTGGAAAACGCTTACTATTCGGTGATTAGCCCGGAGGCGTGCTCCGCGATTCTGTGGCGGGACCGGCGTCACGCGGCCGAGGCGGCCGAAGCGTTGAAACTCACCGCGGCTGATTTGTTGAAACTCGGTGTGGTAGATGAAGTAGTGGCCGAACCGCAGGGAGGCGCTCATCGGGATTACGATCTGGCGGCGGCGAATCTGGGCGCGGCGTTGCGCCGGAACTTGAAAACACTGCGCGAACTGCCGGTCGAGCAACTGCTGAACAGGCGTTACCAAAAGTTCCGCGGCCTCGGCAATTTCGCCGGAGGCAAAACATCCGGAAACTCGCATCGAAGCACCACGTGATTCAACGGGAGACGGGGCGACGTTATGCAGGCAATCATATCTGCATACGACTGAATCGAGAAAGTTTTCGCGGCAGTTTGCTCTGGCTGAGCTGCGCGATTTTGTGCCTGGCGTGGGTCACGCCGGTTAGGGCGGCCGGTGATTTCAAATTCGATCGCGACACGCTCGCGTTCGCGAACTCCACCGTGTTCGATTATCACGAAGGGAAGGCACGGTTGCGACGTTCTTCGGACAAGGAAGGAACGCCTCGTTATACCCGGCGATGTTTCGTGATGTGCCGAACCGTCGTGCAATTCCAGAAGTTTGCTCGATTCGATCCGAAGGCCCGGCCATTGGACGATGAACAGCTGGCTAAACGGGTCCGGCAGTTGGCAAAACACGCGGTGTGGAAGGCGGCGCTTCCCAAACAGCAGCGGGTGGTGTTTCCAGGCTATCGAAATTTGCGCGAGCTGAGTCACAAACGCGGCTGGGTCCTGCAAAAGAACATTGGTCTGGGCTGGCCGACCTATGCGCGAGTAGGTAATTACCGCATGGTCTATTTGCACAGCGTTAATTATCAGAAAAAGATGCATCAAGAATTGAACGCGGCATTGGATCGGGGCGAATTATTCGTTGCCTTTCTGTCCGATTTTCCGACGCTGCACATCAATCACGCCATCATGGTTTATCAGCGAAAACCTCCGTCAAAAGACGGAGTGGATCGATAT
>DATFCK010000529.1:0-2014 GCA_035253185.1 Chthoniobacterales bacterium
CCTTGCGATCTTCGAGAATAACGATGTCTCCATCCAATATGTGGGCGCCGATCATTGAATCCCCTCGCACCCGCAAGGCGAATGTCCGGCCGTTCTTGGATGCATTTACTGAACCTGCATCCAGCGATACGTGCCCTTCGATATCTTCCTCCGTCATCGTTGCCATACCGGCCGGAATTTGTCCGTAAATCGGAATATCGGTAATCCGGACTTTTTGAAGCGGCGTAATCAATGCGCGCGCTTTCCGCGCCTGGCGATTGATGAATCCTTTTCGCTCCAGCGCGGCGATGTATTGCATTACCGAGGTCTGGCTGGCGAAACCGAAATGGTTCTGAATTTCGCGCGTGCTGGGGGTAACACCCTTTTCGCGCTGCTCATGTTGAATGAACTGGAGGACGTTACGCTGGCGATCGGTGAGCATGTGGTAACGATGCATGGATCGCAGCCTGAATCAAGTTCATTTGAACATCTTATTGTGGCGACAGTCTGTGACCACAGGAATGATCCGGAATGTCCGACCGGTTCGGACGAAGTCATACTATTGGCCCGGTCAGACCTTCGGAGCTGGTCCAGCGATCGCCTCTGCGCCCTATCGTCGTTATTTGCGGAACAAGGGCGGCGGTCATAGACCGACGTTACAAAGACGGGTGGCGTAAATTTTTGACCGGTTGAAGCGGCTTCCTATACTGAAATTCCACCTCATTTTTCGCGATCGTTATGGCACTCAGCGTTGGCAGTAAAGCACCGGACTTTGCGTTAAGCAGCAAGACTCCGGACGGTCCCAAACAGATCAGGTTGAGTGATAACTTCGGACGCCATAACACCCTGTTGTTGTTTTTCCCGATGGCGTTTACCGGCACCTGCACGACCGAAATGTGCGGAGTGAGCAATGATCTCGCCGCTTATGGCAGTCTGAATGCGGTGGTTTATGGAATTAGCGGCGATAATCCATTTGCGCAGGAAGCATGGGCGCAGAAGGAGAAAATTACCGCGCCGCTATTGAGTGACTACGAGCATAAAGTCGCAAAAGCCTACGATGTCGCCTATGATTCTTTTCTACCGCAGATGAGCCTGGGGATGGGCGGCGTGCCGAAACGCGCGGTGTTCATCGTGGATCGCAACGGCGTGATCCAGTACGCGGAATGTGATGACGATGCCCGGGCTCTGCCTAACTTCGACAAAGTAAAAAGCAAACTGGCCGAATTGAAATAATGTGAATGACGAATTCAAGAGCCTAACGAAATTCGACGCCGGCAATGGCCGGACCGGGTGGTTCTACTCGCTGCCCGCGCTGGAGAAGCAGGGTCTGGGCAAAATTTCGCGGCTTCCGGTCAGCATTCGCATTGTTCTTGAATCCGTTTTACGAAATTGCGACGGGAAAAAGGTTGGGCGCAAGGATGTCGAAACTCTCGCCCGGTGGAACGCCAAACAGCCGGCTAACGAAGAGATTCCATTTGTAGTCGCCCGAATAGTGCTGCAGGATTTTACCGGCGTGCCGCTGGTGGTCGATCTGGCCGCAATGCGCAGTGCGGTGCAGGCGTTAGGCAGCGATCCCAAGATAATCGAGCCACTGGTGCCGGTTGACCTGGTGGTCGATCATTCTGTCCAGGTGGATTTCTTCGGGTCGGCGGAAGCGTTACGCCTGAATCTGGAGATGGAATTCAAGCGCAACCGGGAGCGTTATCAGTTTTTGAAATGGGGCCAACAGGCCTTCAAAACGTTTCAATTGGTGCCGCCTGGCATCGGCATCGTTCATCAGGTGAACCTTGAATACCTGGCGAAGGGCGTTCTGAGCCGCAGCCCCGCAGACGGAGGACAAGCGGGAGAAATATTCTATCCGGACACGCTGGTCGGAACCGATTCCCATACCACCATGATTAACGGTCTTGGCGTGGTGGGCTGGGGTGTGGGCGGGATCGAGGCGGAAGCAGGAATGTTAGGCCAACCGGTGTATTTCCTCACTCCGGAAGTGGTTGGGGTGCATCTTACCGGACGTTTGCGGGAGGGCGTTACT
>DATFCK010000530.1:0-7256 GCA_035253185.1 Chthoniobacterales bacterium
AATATTTTCCTGCCCCCGGGGACTTCATTGCAGGAATCAAATCGGATCGGGGTGATCGCCGAGCGTCTGGTTCTCCAGGTGCCGGAAATCAAAGGCACCGGGCGACGAGTTGGCCGCGCGGAGCTGGACGAACACGCGGAGGGACTCCATTACGGTGAGATCGACGCGGAACTGCGGCCGAGCAAACGCAGCCGTGAAGAAATTCTTAACGACATTCGCGGCCGGTTAAGCCAGTTGACCGGCGCTTCGATCAGTATCGGCCAGCCAATCTCGCACCGCATTGACCATTTGCTTTCCGGGGTGCGCGCACAGGTGGCGGTAAAAATTTTCGGCAACGATCTGACTACGTTGCGCGAGAAAGCGGCCGAAGTGGAGCAGGTCATGAAAACGGTGCCAGGGATGGTGGATATCTCGGTTGAAAAACAGGTGTTAGTGCCGCAATTGCACGTGCGAATTGACCGGGAACAGGCGCGGCGACACGGGGTGATGGTAGGTGAAGTGGCTCGCTATGGCGAGCTGGCGATGCAGGGCAAGACGGTATCGCAGGTCCTCGAAGGCAACCGCACTTTCGACATTGTCCTCCGCCTAACCGATCAGGCGCGCAACGATATGCAGGCGATTCGCGACATCCCGGTGGATACCCCCAACGGAATGGTAGTCCCGCTGAGCCAGCTGGCCAGCGTTGAAGAGGCGAAAGGGCCTAACCAGATTAACCGCGAGAATGTCCAGCGCCGCATTTACGTGGCCGCGAACGTGTCGGGCCGTGATCTGGTCGGCGCAGTAGAGGAATTGCAGCGGGCCATCGGCGAACAAGTTCAGCTGCCGTCCGGCTATTACGTCAGCTATGGCGGCCAGTTCGAAAGCCAGGCGTCGGCGTCGCGGCTGATCGCCATTTTGAGCGTGATCTCGTTAATCGGAATGTTTGTGGTTCTCTACGCGCACTTCAAGAGTTCGATGTTCGCCGCGCAGATCATGCTTAATCTGCCGATGGCTGCAATCGGCTCGATCATCGGCGTGTGGTTGATGGGCGGCACCATGTCCATCGCCACCATGGTTGGGTTCATCACCCTCGCCGGCATCGCCGCGCGCAACGGCATCATGATGATCTCGCATTATCTGCATCTGATGCGTGAGGAAGGCGAAAGTTTCACCAGGCAAATGATCGTGCGCGGCACCCAGGAACGCCTGGTGCCGGTGCTGATGACCGCCCTAACGGCCGGGCTCGCGCTGATTCCGCTGGTGGTCGCCGCGGATGAGCCGGGGCGGGAGATTTTGCATCCGGTCGCGGTAGTTATCTTCAGTGGAATTTTCACCAGCACGCTACTCGACTTCATCATCACCCCGCTGGTGTTCTGGCGCTTTGGCCGAGCGGCGGCCGAACGTGCCCTAAGCCGCAGCGATAAAAATCGGACAAAAGAATTTTCCTCCATGCCGGCGCCGGAACCTGCATTGCAGACTTTATGAAAACAACCACCCACTCTATTGCCACTTATCTTGTGGTATTCCTCGTAACGATTACGCCATTGTTATCTGCGCACGAGGGTCACGATCATGACGCTGAAGCCACCATCCCCGTGGCCGGCACCGCGGCCGAAGCGTGGCGCAACGCGCAGAATTGCCTAACGGCGATGAAGCCGGCGGTGGCGGCAAAGCAACAATCGGTCATCCATGATGAACAGCAGAAGATGGCGGCGGCATTGAAGCAACTGCAGGAGAAAACCGGCGCGGCGCCTGACCAAACACGGTTCGACGGCGCGATTAACAACGCAATTACCGCGTCCGACCGCCTCCACGTGGCCTCCGACGGAGGCGACTGGGCCAAAGTCGAGTCCGCGTTAAAAACTCTTCAGGCCACCATGGTTCTGCTGGAGAAGCAATTACCGGCAGATGTCAAAGCGACGTCCGATTCTCATGATTCACCCCAACATGGCTCCGGCCCTTCGGGCGCGATCAGGGCCGAAATCGTTTCACCCCGGGACTTTGTCGCCGGAAAAGCCGCGCCAACGACGTTGCGCCTAACCGATGACAAGGGCCAGCCGGTGCCGATCGATGCGTTACAGGTCGCGCACACGGAAAAAATCCACCTGCTTATCGTGGACGCAGCGCTGAGCGATTATCATCATGAGCATCCGGTCGCCGGCGATAAACCGGGCGAGTATCGGTTTGAGTTCAGGCCACGCGCGGGTGGGACCTATCACATCTGGGCCGATATTGTTCCCAGCGCGACCAACCGGCAGGAGTACGCCCAAACCACGGTGAAGGTGCAGGGACCGCCGGCGAAAAAAGACAACTCCCTCAACACAACTGCTGAAGCCGGCGGTTACCGATTCAGCCTAACGACGCCCAAGAATGCCCCCCTCGAAACCGGCAAGGCGGTGCTGGCAAGTGTGAAAATAACGACCCCCGACGGCCGGGAGTTCTCTCAGCTTGAACCGGTGATGGGCGCATTTGCCCACATGGTGGGCTTCCCCGAAAGCGTCGATTCCGTCACCCACGTCCATCCGATGGGACGGGAGCCGCAATCGGCAGCCGAACGGGGCGGCCCCGAATTACAATTCCACATCCAGCCGGAGAAACCGGGGTTTCACAAATTTTATCTGCAAACCCAAATCGGCGGCAAAGAAGTTTATGCGGCGTTTAGTCTGGATGTGAAACAGGGTTCCGGGCCGGTTGCATCAGTTGCACAGGAGTTTACCTGCCCGATGCATCCGGATGTAAAAGATACCAAGCCGGGAAAATGCCCGAAATGCGGCATGTCACTGCAGCCGGCGGGAGCGCACCATTGAGAAAGATCAACATCCAGGCATTGGCGGCGATCGCCTCCGCCACTCTTGCGGCCAACGTGGCAAAAGCACATGACACCTGGCTCCTGCCCGATCGGTTTCACGTCAAACCTAACGACATCGTCACACTCGATTTAACCAGCGGCATGGAATTCCCGAAGTTGGAAACCGGCCCGAAACGTGAACGCGTCCAAAACGCTCAGCTACGACTGGCGGGCCGCGTCCTCGCCATCGAAGAAATCATACCGGGCCCACACTCGCTCGTTTTTAAAACAAGACTGGTCGATCAGGGCGTCGCGGTGGTGTGGGTTCAACTGCCGTCACGATCGCTCGAACTCAAACCAGATGAAGTGGAGCATTACCTCAACGAAATCGATCCACCGGCGAAAGTGCGTGAAGCGTGGGCAAAAGCGGAGCCGAAACGGTGGCGCGAATCATACACCAAGCACCAAAAGACTTTCGTAAGCGTTGGAAATTCCGAGAACGACCGCTCCTGGGCCGAATCGGTCGGGACTTATCTCGAGATCGTCCCGGAAAAGGATCCGACAAGGTTACGAGTCGAGGACGAACTGCCCGTTCGGGTATTGAAAAACGGCGCGCCGCTGCCCGATTTCGCGCTCAACGCTGTCGCCGCCGGCGACAAGGCTGGCGAGACCAAACGAACTGACTCCGCCGGCCGCACCGTATTTCGGTTGCATAAACCAGGTTCGTGGCTGCTTCGCGGTACCGAGATTCGAAAATCAACCAAGCCGGGCCTGGACTGGGAAAGTGACTTCGCCACGATGACGTTGCATGTGGCTGCATCAGATTGAACATCGTCGCGCGAAAATCTGGAGGAACAATACAACTCCATGAAGGCGGATACTGAAAATCAGGAACATTCGGGTTGCGGTCACCATGACGGTTTGGGTGACAAGATTGCCGTCAGCAAATCGCGAAGCTCGGCCAAGAAATACTTCTGTCCGATGTGCGAAGGGGTGGAGAGCGATGACGCCGGAAGTTGTCCGCACTGCGGGATGAGTTTGGAACCGAACCCTGCTTTCCACCAATCAGCCAAAACAATTTACACCTGCCCGATGCATCCGGAAATCGAGCAGGACCATCCCGGCAACTGCCCGATTTGCGGAATGGCGTTGGAACCAAAGACGGCGACGGAGGACGATGGCGAGGATAACGCCGAGCTTCGCGATATGACGCGCCGTTTCTGGATTGGCGCCGCGTTTAGTCTTCCGGTTTTCGTACTGGCGATGGGTCACCTTTTCCCGCGGGCGCCGCATTGGTTTGACGGTGAAGTTTCACGGTGGCTGCAATTCATCCTGAGCACACCGGTGGTGTTGTGGTCGGCCTGGCCGTTTTTCCAGCGCGCCTGGCGATCACTCGTTAACCGCTCGCTGAACATGTTTACCCTCATCGCGCTCGGGATCGGCAGCGCTTACGCCTACAGCGCAGTGGTTATGCTGTTCCCGCAAATCTTTCCCCATTCCATGACCGGCCACGGGCGGATCGGCGTCTATTTCGAAGCCGCCGCCGTGATCGCGGTGTTGGTATTGTTAGGGCAGGTGTTGGAATTGCGGGCACGCAATAAAACCGGAACCGCAATCCGGGCCCTGCTCGATCTCGCCCCCAAAACCGCCCACCGATTGCGAAACGGGACCGAAGAAGATGTGCCGCTGGACCAAATCGGACGCGGTGATCGGCTTCGGGTAAGGCCCGGAGAAAAAATTCCCGTCGACGGACGGGTAATCGACGGCCGCACGAGTGTTGATGAATCGATGATAACCGGGGAACCAGTTCCGGTCGCGAAAAGCGCTGACGATCGCGTCACTGGCGCCACTTTGAACCAGACCGGTAGTATTGTGATTGAAGCGGAGCAAGTGGGCGCCGACACGGTTCTGGCCCGTATCGTGGAAATGGTGGCGCAGGCGCAGCGCAGCCGTGCTCCGATCCAACGACTGGCCGACAAGGTAGCGAGCTGGTTTGTGCCCGCGGTGTTGCTAATCGCCGTGATAACCTTCGTCGTTTGGATGTTGTTAGGCCCAGAACCGCGGCTGGCCTACGCAATTGTGAACGCAGTTGCCGTACTCATCATTGCCTGTCCGTGCGCCCTCGGTTTAGCCACTCCGATGTCGGTCATGGTGGGGGTGGGCCGCGGCGCGCAGGCCGGCGTCCTGGTTAAGAAAGCCGAGGCGATCGAAACGATGGAGAAAGTACGGACAGTGGTGATAGACAAAACCGGGACCTTAACCGCCGGGAGGCCCACGGTGACAACCATCACCACCACCGGGCAAATCCCGCAGGATCAACTCCTGGCCCTGGCCGCCGCGGTGGAAACCTCCAGCGAACACCCCCTCGCCTCCGCCATCGTTAACGGCGCGCGGAGCCGTGGCCTAACGATTTCGGCCGTGGCCGAGTTTCAATCCATTACCGGTGGCGGCGTCATCGGCTCGGTTGATGGAAAACGAGTAGTGGTCGGTAATTTGAAGTTGCTTCGCGATTTGAATGTCAAAACGATCGGGACAATCGAGCAGGAGGCATCCGCGCTTCAGCAGCAGGGAAACGGGGTAATGTTTGTGGCGGTAGACAATGAATTCGCGGGCTTCATTGTCGTGGCCGATCCGATAAAGGAATCGACTCCATCGGCAATCGAACATTTGCATCAGCTCGGCCTGAGGATCGTTATGCTAACTGGCGATAACGAGCTCACCGCTCAGGCGGTCGCCCAGAAACTTCACATCGATCAGGTTGAAGCCGGGCTTGCCCCCGACCAAAAGCATGAGCGGGTGCGCCAGCTTCGGCAAACCAGCGGACCGGTGGCCATGGCCGGCGATGGGATTAACGACGCGCCGGCTTTGGCAGCGGCAGATGTGGGCATCGCGATGGGAACCGGGACCGATGTCGCCATGGAAAGCGCCGGTATCACCCTGGTCCGAGGGGATCTCCGCGGAATCGAGAAAGCCGTCCGGCTCAGTCGCGCCATGATGCGAAACATTCGGCAAAATCTGTTTTTTGCCTTCATCTACAACTCGTTAGGCGTGCCAATCGCGGCCGGGTTGCTCTATCCGTTCTTTGGAATCCTGCTGAGCCCGATCATCGCCGGGGCAGCAATGAGTTTTAGCTCCGTTTCAGTAATCGGGAACGCGTTGCGGCTACGGAACCTGAAGTTGTAGATCGCTGCAACGGATTGGCATTATCAGGGTTGTCTACTAACTGCCGTGGGGTTTCGGATTGCAATGTTTCGAAAATCGCGGCCATCCTGGTGATATTAACCGCCCGGCACTCCCGCGCCTCGAGTTCCCGAGAACACGGAGTTTTTAAAAAAGGGTGTGCGGCGTAGCCGCCTCCGGTGCTCCGTGATCTCTGCGGTGTAAATCCTGTTTCAGCTGGCGACAAGCCGAATTCGGGTGAGGTCCCTCGCACCGGCCCACTTCCGACTCAACAAATGTGTAGCTCCGGAGAGAGTTGCGGCCGAAATGGGCGCGCTTTAAATTAAAAGCCCTGCCGAGGCCCCGGTTATTTGGCCGTTCACCGGGGGCCTCGGCGCCCTGACATTCTGGCGTTGTCTAACAACACTTAAACCTTGTTGCGCAATGGTTTGATCGATTGCGTCAGCTTTTGCAGTCCCAATTCCAAACGGGTTTTCACCGTGCCAAGCGGAGTAGAAGTCGCGGCCGCGATTTCGCGATGACTTAGACCGTTAAAAAATGCCAGTTCCAACGCTTCACGTTGGTACCGTGGGAGCGTGCGCATCCGCTTTTTCAGAAAACTTCGCAGATCACCGTTCACAAATGGCGCCTCTGCTTCTTTCCGCGGCCGTTGCGGCTGCCGGGCCACTTGCTCCCCGTAACGATCGCGCGCTCGGCAATATGCCTGTCTCCGCCGCAAACGGTCAATAGCTCGCCGGCGCGCGATCGTCACCACCCAACCAAGAGGCTTTCCAGCCTTCGGCGAGTAATTGTGCGCTTCCTTCCAAATCTGAAGAAAAATTTCCTGTAATACATCCTCAGCCTCGGCACCCTCATGCACCACGCTATCGATGACTGCCTTCAACGTCTGACCATAGCGTCCATATAACTCATTCAGCGCCGGCTGATGTCGTTGCGAGATTTTTTGGAGCAATGCTTCGTCCGGCATCGCGGATAAACCTGGAATGTCTTGATTCAGTTTGAGCATAATGGTTAGGCGGCGGCTGAGGTTTCCGGTGCAAATAAAGCTCGCTGCCAATCCTGGTAAGCGGCGTCGGACGTGAGTGGATTCCCGGGATAAACCCATTGGCGCGGCCCGGCGTTGCACTCCTCGGTAGGACAGTGCAGCCGATAATGGCCGGAACGCGTTCGGGTGATTCCGACCTGCCGTCCGGTGAATTCCGTTTCGCACATAACGCAAACCCGGTGGTCATCGAGTGATCCCCAGTGCCTGAACTGATCGGCCGCCCGCAAAATCAGTAAGCGGTCGGCTAGCGGCACGTGGGGTCGA
>DATFCK010000531.1:0-4599 GCA_035253185.1 Chthoniobacterales bacterium
CGGTATCAACGCTGGCGGTTGCTTCGTCCAGAATCAGGATCGGTGGGTCCTTCAGCAGCGCGCGCGCAATCGAAACGCGCTGCTTTTCGCCGACGCTAAGTTTAACCCCCCGCTCACCAACCACACTTTCCAATCCGTTAGGCAGCCGTTCGATGAAAGCGCGGGCGTTAGCGGCATCAATCGCCCGCCACAATTCGACATCGGTTGCGGCCGGCCGCCCCATCAGAAGATTCTCCCGGATCGACCCGTTAAACAGAAAACTTTCCTGGGTGACCATGCCGATCGCCTGGCGCAAAGCGCCGAGCCCGTAATCGCGAATCGGTTTACCGTCGATGTAAATGTTACCGCTGGTTAGTTCGTAGAAGCGAACCAGCAAATTTACCAGGGTCGATTTGCCGGAGCCGGTCGCGCCTACCAGGGCAATGGTCTCGCCCGGCCGGGCGTGCAACGAAACGTTATGCAGCGCGGTTAGGCCATCGACATATCCAAAGGTTACGTTTTCATAACGAATATCGCCGGCCACTCGGCTCACGGTTTCACCGGTTTTTAACCCCGGTTCCACCGGTTCATCCAGAATTTCGAAAACCCGCTCACCCGCCGCCCGGCCGGCCGCGACCAGTTGATTGAGTTGATGCAGAGTTCCAATCGGTTCATAAAGAAATCCGGTCAGCATGAGGAACGCGACCAGATCGCCGAGTTTCATTGCGTCGGACACCACCATCTGTGTGCCGATCGTGACGACCACAACCACGCCTAACGATCCGATCAGATACATCGACGGATGGTAGATGGCCCAAATCCGCATGACCACCAGGGTGGCGTGACGCAAAGAGTCGCTGACTTTGTTGAATCGGCGATGTTCTTCCTCCTCCCGGACAAAGCTCTTGATCTGGCGAATCCCGGCGAGATTATCGTGCAGCAGGGAGTTCATGGCCGAAGCGGCACGACGTTGCAATCGGTAACGGCGATGGGCGGTGAGGGTATACCAGAGGGCGCCGCCGGCCAGGAGTGGCACCGGCGCCAGGGCCACCAGCGACAGCTTCCAGCTGACATAAAACATGCCGGCGATGACGATGATCACCTGGAGCGCGGCCCGGATGCCTTGTTCAATCCCGTCGATCAACACGCGCTCGACCGAAGTGACGTCTTCCAGTACCCGCGTCATCAAATCGCCGGTGGCGCGGTTGTCGAACCAGCGCAGGGGGAGCAGTTGAATGTGAGAGTAAAGGTCGCTGCGCAGATCGTAGATCACTTTCTGCTCGAAGGTGTTGTTCAACACGATGCGCAGAGAATTCAGACCATGTTGAAAAACGAAGGCCAGCGCGGCGATCCCGGCCAAGGGCAGTAATCGCTCGGGACGATGCTGATGAACCACTTCGTCTATGACCTGTTTGGTGACCGCGGGAAAAACGATCACCATCAACGTCATAACAATAGCGCAGGCCAACGTCCCCGCAGCCAGCCACGGATACCGCCTGGTATAAGCAAAGACACGCCAGACCGTCTTCATTACCGTATCAAGGTCGGATATGGTCCCGGGTCTGCAAGTGCAGTTGCCCGTCACCCTCGGCTCGGTAGTAGTGGATAATCCAATGCCGCTGTTTGAAGCCTATAGTCTCGATCAACTGAGCAGGTTATTAACGTTCTCAAGGTGGGCACTAATCGTTTGCGGCATTGTCTTCATTGTTTTCGCAATCCTAAATCAATGGGCGCAGGGCCGGATCGCCGGATTGAAAGACGAGGAAGCGCGCCAGACGCAACAGCAGCTTCGAGCGTCCCGAACCGAACTGGCGCGAACCAAAACCATGACCAACGAACTTACGGCCAAGACTAACGAGCTGAGCGAAGAACTTTCGCGCTTCGTGGCGCCGCGCGCTTTGCCGCCGGAACAGATTGAAGCCTTGCGGACCTGTCTGGCTGATGGGCCGCGTGGACCGGTGATAATGGCTTCGCTGAAAACGGAGAACGACGCCGAAGCCTACGCCAATCAAATCTCGGAGATATTGAAGGACACCGGTTTCACCGTGACTCCCAGCAGCACGGTCTGGCTGCAACTGCCGGTCAAAGGTCTTTACTTGTGCGCCCGCGATGTTGCCAATGCTCCACTCCATGCGGTGCACATCCAAAGATGTTTTCAGACCGCCGGTATTCGATTGCGGGCCCATGAAGATCTGAAGATGTACCGCGACATGAATGTCCCGGAAGATGCGATCATCATGGTCGTTGGCGCGCGGGAATAAAACACTTTCATCATGGGTCGAACTTTTCAGCTGATCCGCCCTGATTTACTGGGACTAACGCTTGGCGCGCTGATGGCGGTGAGTTTTCCGGGAGAAACAATGTTAGGCCAGGCGCCGACCGCGTCTCCAGCCGGCACCAGAGCGCGCGACGGATCTGTTCCCGTTTCGGCGCCGGCCCCAAGTGGTACTCCGGTGGTGAAATCTCTGTCCCCTCAGACGATCAACGAATTGAAACAACTTCACCAGGCCGCTTTGAGCAGCGATTACGCTTATCGGCAGGTCGGGTACCTGGCCAACAATATCGGACCCCGTCTAAGCGGCTCGGCCCAGGCGGCAAAAGCGGTCGAATACGTCGGCGCGGAGCTAAAGAAACTTGGATGTGAGGTGACACTCGAAAAGGTGATGGTTCCACATTGGGTGCGGGGTGAAGAAACGGCGTCGTTAGTCCAATTTCCCGGCCAGGCTGAGAATACCACGCAGAAAATTGTGCTATGTGCGCTGGGAGGAAGCGTGGCCACGCCGGCGGAAGGGTTGACCGCGGAAGTAGTAGTGGCAAAGACATTTGACGAACTTATCGCCCTGGATCGGAGCAAGGTTGCCGGGAAAATTGTTCTGTTTAATTACCCTTTCGATAAGGAGATGGCGGCTGAAGGACGAGGGGGCGATGCCTACAGCCAGGCGGTTGAATACCGATCGGACGGTCCAATAGCCGCCGCCCGCCAGGGCGCGATAGCGTGCCTCATCCGGTCAGTGGGTGGTTCTGAGTATCGGCTCCCGCATACCGGACAAACAAAATACGCCGACGGTGTCCCGAAGATCCCTGCGGCGGCGGTTACGGCGGAAGACGCGGCTTTGATCGCATATTTGGTTAAGGAAGGACCGGTTAGGCTGAAGCTCGTGCTGACTCCACAAACCCTTCCTGATGCCGAAAGTCATAACGTGATCGGCGATATCAAAGGCAGCGAACATCCGGAAAAGATCGTGATTGTTTCCGGTCATCTCGATTCCTGGGATCTGGGTACTGGTGCGATTGATGACGCGGCGGGAGTTGCCGTTTCGATGGAGGTGGCGAATCTCATCGCCAAACTGAAATTGCGGCCGAGACGCACCATCCGCATCGTTGCCTGGATGAACGAGGAAAACGGCTCGGCCGGTTCGAAGCAATATGCCGTCGATTACGGGAAGGATTTCCAGAATCATTTCGCCGCCATCGAAACGGATGGTGGGGCCAATCATCCGGTCGGTTTGTACATGAAAGCTCCACTTGAAGTGAAGACATTGCTGGCTCCGGTAGCAGCAATCCTCCGAGGTAGTGGTGCCGGTATCCTGTCGTTTACCGAGCACTCCGGAGCTGATCTGGATCCGCTGGATAAAGCAGGGGTGCCGACCTTCTTACCGATCCAGGGCAGTCGTTTTTATTTTAATTATCATCACACCGCGGCTGACACTTTCGATAAGGTTTCGCCCAAAGAACTGGCGGAGAACTCTGCGGTTGTCGCAGTGAGCGCTTATGCACTGGCCAACCTCGAGCAGGAATTGCCGCGGCTGACGTCCACAGGGTCAAGTCGTTAGCACGGCCGTTTCGGGCCAGCTCGCCCTAACGCGGTACGGGGCATATCGATTGCTTAAGCAGTCGCGGTGCAGCGTTTGGCTATTGTTGTCATTTTATCTCTTTTTGCCGGCTTAAACACCGCGCCGGCGGTGTTGGTGGACTGGGGAACCCTTTCCTGGACCGCAGGTTCCCTCAGCAATTCATACGACATCGATCCTGGCAATGCCGGTAATGATATCACCGTCACCGTGAGCGGTGACACCGCCCAACTTCAGCCATCGCTGGTTACTGGCAATCCGGCAACCCCGGCTATCACTCGCGCCTTTGACGGTGGCTTCAGTCCGGGACCCAGCACCTTGGAACTTGCGGCGAACTACGCCACCAATGCACAAGCCCTCACCGTTACCGTTACCTTTGCCGCCGGTTATACCAACGGGGTAGGCAACGTCTCCTTCAGTATCTTCGATATCGATTTCGCGAACAGCTCGGGAAACACCTACCAGGACCTGATCCGTACCATTAGCGGCACGTCTGCCACCGGGGCGTCGATTTCACCCACCATCACCGGGCTTGGTAGTAACGTTTCGTTAGCTGGCTCTGGTTTAAGCCAAACGTTGACCGGAACCGGCAGCAATGTCGACACTGGCGCGTCATCGGGCACCGGTAACGCCACGATTACGTTCAACGCCGCGGACGTGCGCTCGGTTACATTTACCTACGGCAGCACTGCATTGTTTGCCAATCCGACCTATCAGCACATCGGTATTAACAACGTCACCTATGCGGTCGTGCCGGAAATCAATCCGA
>DATFCK010000532.1:0-3297 GCA_035253185.1 Chthoniobacterales bacterium
TCAGGATAAAGCAGCGAAGGGGATTTGTGGAGCCAAAATCTTGTATTTTCTATAAACCGCCGGCCGGGATGGGCCATGCCCGTAAGAGAAGCGACCCGTCGTAAGCGTTTCGTAATGCGATAGTTGTATCCGCCCGGCCCCCTTATGAGGACGACTCGGATGCGGTAGGGTCCAATGACCCAGTCGAGGTTTTCCCCCGCTCCATCTCCGTGCGAAGATTCGCGGCGGCAATTTCCTGAATGGCTCGCTGCAACTCGCCCCAATTCACCGGTTTGGTGATGTGATGTGAAAATCCGGCCGCAATACTACTGTTAATGTCTTCGCTACTTCCGTGCCCGCTCACCGCGATGCCGCGGATAGAACAACGCTGCGAAAGATTCCGCATTAATTCGCGACCGCTGCCATCAGGCAGGTCGAGGTCGCTGATCAAAATGTCGAAAGCACAGGTGCGATGCGGATCCGGCGTCATCATCGCATACATTTGAGCTTGCTTGATGTTAGCGGCGCAAATCACTTCGTGGCCCGCCCGCTGTAACAAGCGAGCAAATTGCTCGGCGGTGTCCATGTGATCTTCCACCACTAACACCCTGAGCGGTCGCAATGGCTGAACTCGTTCGGGGGTCAGGTGGACACCGTTCTCGCCGTCGACCGGAGCGATTGCCTGAACAGTGTGTAAACGAATGGTGAATGTTGAACCTTTATTTTTGCCTTCGCTGGTCGCGCTGATGGTCCCTCCATGCAGTTCCATGATCGCGCGGCTGATGGCTAGACCGAGACCGAGCCCGCCGAAAGACCGGCCACGCGAACGTTCTCCCTGCTCGAACGCGTTAAAGATGCGCGGCAATGTCTCCGGGCTGATCCCCATGCCGCTGTCGACGATTTCGACCACCAAATCTGCCATCGGCGGATCGTCCCCGGACGGCAGCACATCCTTCGTTAGGTCGACGTGACGAAAATCATTTCGGGCTCGAACGTGAATGGTTCCACCCTGGGGCGTAAACTTGCAGGCATTTTGTAACACGTTCCAGAACACCTGCGTCATGCGCGAGCTATCGACGAACACATGGGTTTCACGCGCCTGGATATCTATCGAAACGCTGATTCCCTTTTTCGCGGCCGGCCCGGCGCAATAATTTTGCAACGCGTGCTCCAGCAGCACCCGAACGTCAACAACCTGCCGGTGCAGATCGAGTTTTCCGCGGGCGATCCGGTTGATGTCGAGCAGATCGTCGATTAAGCGCGCTTCAACTTCGATGTTGCGCCGAATCATCTGAAGTTCCTGTTGTACTTCGACGGGCACGTCCTTGTCGTTCTCCAGCATTGCGACTGTCGCCAGGACCGGGGTCAACGGAGTGCGCAGTTCATGACTAACGATCGCCAGAAAATGATCTTTTTCCTTGTTCGCTGCCTCGGCTGCGTCCTTGGCATCCTGAAGAGCCTGTTCGATCTGTTTGCTCTTGGTTACGTCCATGCTGACGCCGCTCATGCGCGTCGGTTTGCCTTCTCGATCGTAAAAGACGCGCCCGCGCGACGCCATGTGCCGCACTGAGCCGTCGGGATCTACGATCCGGAACGCGATGTCGAGATCGCGTTTATCGTCCACGGCCTTTCGAAGAACCTCACGCAATTCATCGCGATCGTCAGGATGAATCACGTCCATCACCGACTTCATTGTCCCGTCGAACTGGTTTTTGTTTCGGTGGAACAGTGGATACATGTGATCATCCCAACTGACGCGGTTGGTGACCAGATTCCAGTCCCACGTTCCCATCTGCGAGCCCTCCAGCGCGAGACGGAGTCGCTCTTCACTGGCTTGCAAAGCGCCCCGGCTTTCGCCGATTCGCGCCAGCATGTGATTAAACGCTTCGGTTAGGTGGCCGATCTCGTCCGCGCCCTGTCTGGTGCCGCGGACAGAATAATCCTGTCGTTCGGATACGGCCGTGGCCAGGTTAGCCAAATCGAGAATGGGCTCGGAAATTCTTCGCTGTAACCGCGCGGAAAGGGCGAGTGCTCCGAGGAAAGCAAAGATACTGACGATCAGCAGCAGGGTGCCGTAAACGCGAAAGCGGGCGTACATTTCGCCGAGATCAGCCTGTAGATAAATGGTGCCCAACCGGGTGTCGCCTTGCAGGATCGGCTGGAACATCACCAAATGTTTCCGGTCGAACTTCTCGCCATCTGCTCCCGGGTGTTCCGGCACGCTGGTCTCGGACAGGGTTTCGGGAAACCGGGCGAACAGACTGCCTTTTTGATCGTAAACAGCCGCGGCCGTCACCTGATGTTCGGCCGCCAGAGCGCCCAAAATTTCGTTCGCGCCCGGCGCATCATCAAACGCCAGCGCCGCGGTGCTGTTAGAGCCGATAATACGCGCCAGCACGCTCATGTTAACGGCTAACGAGCGGCGAAATGTGACAAATTCGTAGGTGATGAGCGCCGTTCCCATCAACCACAAGGCGAAAGTGCTCGTTAGCAGAATAACAAGTATCAGCTTGCGCTTGATCGGCAGATCACGAAGCCAAGCCTTCATATTCAGTTTGGGGGGGTAACGCTAGCCCTCCGGTTGCGCCAGCCGCAGCAGTTTTGAGCTGATAGTGAGGCCGGCTGCCCTAACCGATTCCATATTGATTCGAATTCGAATTCGATTTCGCTCCGTCACCAACCGGACCATTCCCCCACGCGAAATGAAATCGTCGGCGTCGCCGACGGTGAGAATGTTGCGGCCTCGAACCGCCGAAAAAATCTGCTCGAGCCGGCCCGCTTCCGAGTGACTGACAAAAAGCATGTGGCAGGTTTTTATTTCTGATATCCGGCGGAATCGCTGAAGTATCAGCCGATGATTGCGCACTGTCTCCCCGCGAACCGTCTCGTCGAGATAGGCGCCGAACGGATCCTCGCCCAGGACACCAATCACCAACGGCGCACGAGTGTCCGGGAATACTTCCGCCGGCCAATCCACGAATTGCGCCAGATTGAAAAGGAAAACTGCCTTTACCTGATATTCCGGCGACGGTCCGGCCTGACCGAACGCGCTCGCCATGCTTGCGCACAATACTGACATCAAAAAGAGAGACCGTGCTGGCTTCGAGTGGCCCACCCGAGCGGTCACCGGCGGTGACCAGCTTAAAAATGCCATACGACCGTTCCATAAAAGCTACGCTGGACTTCCGTACGTTGCGTCCCAACGAACGTCGGCGCAAACTCGGCATGACGATCATCCAGCAAATTCCGCCCCACGATGGCAATCTCAAGGTCTTTGCGCGGATACCAAGCCAGACGCAGATCAACGGTGAGGTAGCT
>DATFCK010000533.1:0-4979 GCA_035253185.1 Chthoniobacterales bacterium
ACAGCCTGCATCTGATGCTCCGGAAGAAGCGTCAAGTGGAATGGACGACTTATCGCCGGGCTCACACGCCCGGTCATTGCTGGAAGGTAATTCAAAAAAAATGGGCGGTCGCTGCTCTGGCTTGGATGCAGGATGTCAAAAGGGTATCAAACGAGGGTCCGTAACCCCTCAAAACTGGCAGTTTTTCTCCCCACGCCTGACTGCCGATGTCAAAAAGGTTCCAAATGGTCGATTTCAAGGGTCCGTCCCAGGAGAAATCGCTCTCGAAGATTTTCCGCTTCGGCTACTAAAAAGCCTGAAATGACAAAAAGGTACCGGACCACGTAGGCTCCGATTTGCGCGTCAGCGCAAATCGTCGCGCCGTAGCCTTGGCGAAGGCGGACCATGTGCCGTTACGTATTCCATCAATATTGACGCTCGAACAAGCCGGTTAGTCCTCCTTTTTCTTTCGCTTCAGCAAACATCGAACGCCGAACGCCGAACGTTGAACACCGAACATCGAATTCGGATCCGGGCAAATCGCCTGCTCGCGAAGGCTTTCGGAGCGGGCGGGCGGAGTTTCTGCCAGTTCGGCCCGGCCGGTTCGGCGCTTGTCCACCGTTAGGCCTTGTTATCAAGTATTTTCGCTTGATGAGTGGACCATCAAAATAGGTTCGTTTATTTATTGTGCCTTTGATAAAACCGTCCCGTGCCGAGCGATCATTCCTCTGATCTGAAATTTGAGATTGGCCATGTCTTGTTCATCGACATTGTTGGTTACTCCAAGTTGCTGATCAACGACCAGAGCAACCAGATCCAAAAGTTAACCAAGATCGTGCGCGGGACGGAGCAGTTCCGCTTAGCGGAGGCGGAAGGCAAACTCATGCGATTGCCGACTGGTGATGGTGGCGCGCTCGTTTTTCGAAACAGTCCGGAAGCGCCGGTGTTGTGCGCGCTGGAGATTGGCAAGCAACTGAAAAATCATCCCGAACTTCGCGTTCGGATGGGAATTCACAGCGGGCCGGTGAATGAAATTGTCGATCTGAATGAACAATCGAACATCGCCGGGGCCGGCATCAACATGGCGCAACGAGTGATGGATTGCGGCGACGCCGGGCACATTCTTGTTTCGAAACGTGTTGCCGATGATTTGGAGCAGTACCTGCGATGGCGACCCCTTCTGCACGCACTCGGTGAATTCGAAGTAAAACACGGTGTCCGCGTCCACATTTTCAATCTATATAATGAGGAGCTGGGCAATCCGGATCCACCCGAGAGGTTCGACCGGGCAAAACGTCAGGCCGCGCCGCCGGTTTCCGGGCGCGGCGAAGAGCTGTGGGTCGCCGTGCTTCCATTCAAAAGCTCTGGGGACGCGGAGATGGAGTCGTTTGCCAACGGTCTTGGCGAGGAAATCACAACCGGGCTTTCGCGGTTTCGATATCTGTCGGTGGTGGCAAACGCTTCGGCGGCGCGATTGAAGGACGAGTCTGGAGACGAGCGGACGCTCGCTGCCAAACTGGGCGCGCGTTATGTGCTGCAAGGGAGCATCCGCCAGGGAGGCTCGAGCATTCGCGTGACCGCTCAGTTAATTGATGTCCAAACCGGTACTCAGCTTTGGGCCGAGACTTACAATCGCGACCTGCAATCCGCCACGATTTTTGATGTCCAGGATGACATTGCAGCCCGCATCGTGGCCACGGTGGCGGACAGCTACGGCGTCCTGGTTCATTCCCTGCGAGAGGCGACGCGACAGAAAGACGATGCCGACTTCACGCCGGCCGAGTGGCAGTTCCAGTATTTTGCCTATCGGGAGCAAATCACGCCTGCCTCTCATGGAGCGTTAAGGAGCCGGCTTGAACGCGCCGCGAAGTTGGACAATCGGCCGCCAGACTTCTGGGCTTGTCTCGCCCAGGTCTATCTCGATGAATACGCTTTCGGGTTCCCGGGCAATGACGCGACTTCTCTCGATCGTGCACTGGCCGCGGCGCGGCGCGGCGTCGAGCTGGATCGAGCGAACCAGTTCGCGATGGTCGCGCTCGCGCAAACGCACTTTTTCCGGCAGGACCTTGCGGCATTTGGTCCGGCGGCTAAACGCGCGATGGCGCTCAACCCGCTCAACACCGACGCGCTCGGAATTCTCGGGTTGGAGATTGTGCACACCGGCGAGTTTGAGCGCGGCACTGCGATCGTTAGGCGAGCAATGGAACTGAATGCCAACCACGCCGGTTGGATGCATTTCGCTCCTTTGTGGGATCACTTTCACAAAGGCGAGTACGAGGAGGCCCTCGAGTGCGCGAATCGCGTGGATGTCCCCGGGCTTTTTTGGCCATTCCTGGTAATGGCATCAGCCTGTGGTCATCTCGGCCGCCGCACGGAAGCGGCGGCCGCAGTGCGTGATCTTCTCGCGCTCGATCCCGAGTTTGCGGCGCACGCGCGTTCGAACAGCGGAACCTGGCACTTCGCGAGCGGCCTGATGGAGCCCATACTCGATGGGCTGCGCAAAGCGGGGCTCTCTATTCCTGAGAATGGATCGTCCGCACGTATTATATAGAGCGATGGCATCGGTGTAACGCACACCGAAAGGCAACGGACTTTATCACCCCGCCGTTGTCAACGGGGTATCAAATACGGTTCGCCAGCGCCGGCCGCGCCCTATCGGTTATCAGTTATCGGTTATTAGTTCTCGGGGGCAGAAGCACCGGCAACACGAATAACGAATAATTGATAACGAATACCGGCAGCGCCAGGAATGGCGCTCGACGTCATGCGAGTCGCGAAAAACTATCGAAATTCCAGTGTGAGGAGATTAGCCGCGCCGCTTCTGATCGCCGCGATCACCGTAGCCGGGTTTGACCGTTTTCTTGGCGTGGTGGCGAACATCCTGAGCCAGGGATCGGCCGACATCGTCACTCTCGGTAAAGCGTCCTTTCGGGCTGCGACGCACATATCGCTTGTCGGTCCCGGTGTCGATTAATTCCCGTTTACCAGTGCTTGGATTTTTGGCCATAACCTTCCTTTCCTTTTATAAATGATACGGATGAGACGACGCGACCGCGTGTTCTCACGTTCGGTGCGGTTTTCTCTCACCCACCCCAGGCATCGCCAGGCCGATTTGCCGCTAGATGGGCATAACAATTTCAAGGGCCGATCAAAGATAACGTCATTACGGGGCGATGAAGTTATCCCGATCTTTAGAAATCGACCGTGCGTTACACCAATACTGCGTGCCGTTCACCCTTGGATTTCATCGCTCGAACTATGGTCACATCACCGTTATCCACTGAGAGGCCCGTCAGGTTTCTTTCATCGGTCGAGCCTTTCCATCCGGCCGGCTCTTGGTCAGTTCCCCTTACACAAGTGTAATCCTCCGGTCATTCACCGGATAGGCTTTTGCCTGACGTTAGGTCGAAATACATCCGCCGGTTCACGCTCATGTTCGTTGTCGATCTGCTTACTGCGTTCTTGCTTGCGATTGTTTTCACGTTTGGGTTCGCCGCTTTCGTCCGGACTCGCGGCTACCACAGCTGGCGGGAAATGCCGCTCTCCATTTGGATTTTGAACGGAGTGTCCTGGATAGCCGGCATATTGCTGGTCGCGCTCGGCGCGATACCAGCACACTGGCTTTCATTTGGGGCGGCAGTGGCAGCACTGGGTGCGATGACTTTCTTGCTCGTCCGCTCAGCCGGATTTCGTCGCGCCTTATCCGCCCCAACAGGCAGCCCCGGCAACGATGCGCGGCCGGCCATCGCGTTCTATTTTTGCATCACCCTGCTACTTTTCTTCTGCGCGGTCTCGATTCGGTTTTATATTGTCAATCTGAGTTGAGACCGACCCGCGATTAATGAACGTAGGGCGCGACTGAAACTGCCAAGCATGCGCTTACTCGTAGTAGAAGACGACAAAAAATTGGCGAGCTATATCGTCAAAGGACTGCAGGAAGCGGGCTATGCCGTCGACCATTGCGCCGACGGCGAAGATGGTCTCGTTATGGCAACGGGTAACGACTATGACGCCGCCATAGTCGATATCATGTTGCCGCAGCTCGATGGCCTGTCGCTGGTGCAGGAAGTGCGGCGGCAGAAGTCGAGCCTGCCGGTACTGATTTTGAGTGCGAAGGCAAGCGTGGATGATCGGGTAAAGGGGCTGCAAACGGGCGGAGATGATTACCTAACGAAGCCGTTTGCGTTTGCCGAGTTTCTGGCGCGGGTGCAGGCGCTGGTGAGACGAGGGTCGCGCGAAACCGAGCCGAGTACGTTACAGGTAGGCGACCTGAAACTGGACCTGCTGGCGCGCAAAGTGAGCCGCCGTGGAAAGAGGATTGAACTGCAGGCGCGTGAGTTTTCACTGCTGGAATACCTGATGCGGAACGCCGGGCGGGTGGTGACCAAGACCATGATCCTGAATCACGTATGGGATTATAGTTTTGATCCGCAGACGAATGTGGTCGATGTGCTGGTCTGTCGCGTTCGGAACAAAGTGGACAAAAATTTCGAGCCCAAGTTGATCCGAACGATGCGCGGGATGGGCTATGTTCTGGAAGCGCCTTAGCGAGTTTACCCGCACCCTCAGCTTTCGGCTGAATCTGTGGTATGCGGGTGTTCTGATCGTCACGTCCGCCGGCAGCTTTGTCCTGCTGTACTTCCTGTTAGGAGCGGCGATTGATCGAAAAGATCGCGACGTGATCGAAGCCCGATCACGCGAATACGCGGCGGTCTATCAGAACGGCGGCATCCCGGCGCTGCGGGACTGGACGACGCGGGTAAATGAAGCGCGAAAAGAGAGAATGTTTTTTGTGCGGGTGACAGGAAAGGACGGCGATGTGGAATTGGTAGTTACCCCTCGCGATTGGGTTGAAGCCGATGTGCGGCGGCTCGGCACCACCGGCGGCGCACATTCGGATGATTGGATACGAGTTCCACGCGATCGGGAAACTGACCTTACCCTGGCGAGCGTGGTGTTAGACGGTGGGACTCGACTCGAGGTCGGGCGGAGAAGCGACA
>DATFCK010000534.1:0-13191 GCA_035253185.1 Chthoniobacterales bacterium
CAGACCGGGATATTGCCAAAGACCGTTAACGATGACGCGGTCATAATCGCGGCCATTCGCGTTTAGCCATTCGCTAAATTCCGTCGAGTAGCGATAGGTCGTCTCGCTGTGGTCAAACGCATGAATTGGAAGCTCGATTGTTTCGAGCCATGTCGAACCGGGAAGATCAAGCACCGCGATTTCGACCTGATGTTTTCGCCTAACGAGTCCGCGACTCAACGCCAGCATGGCCGGAGCAACGCCGCCAACGCTTGGCTCGAGCGTCGGGATTACCTGCAGTACTTTCACCGGTTCCGAGAGTCCTGGATCACTGGGAGACCCCATTGCGGTGGCCAGTACGCTCCCATCCAAAGCGGCGCAGCAGCGCCGCACTCCAAAACGCAAAGCGTCGAATCACGCTGTGAGCGTCGGCCATCCGGCAGCTGCCGGAGAGCGCGGCGGTGCTTCACCGCTTTGGATGTGGATTCAGTCAAAGTCAGAAAGCGCCGATCCCCCTAAGAATGTGGTAGAGACATCGCACTGGACAGAAGCCGATGGACTGAAAAAAACCTAAACCACATATCCCTGCAGCCGTTGGAAGTAGGCATAACTGGGCTCCAGCTTTTTGATAGGCCGGGCCGGCACTCCGCCGTAAAGATGATAGGTCTCGACAAATGTATCGTTGAGGAGCGACTTCGCCCCGAGCACGGAGTAATCCGGCAGGCCACTTCCAGGCAGCAGCACGGAATTTGTTCCTACGAAACAATAATCGCCAATCCGCACCGGAGTTGAGGTCTGGCGGTTTCGTTCCAGATCAATGCTGTGGGTGAGGATCTGGGATTGGAATCCGGCCATGGTGGTGAACCGGCCGATCGTCACGGAGTTAGTGCAGTCGATCAAGTGCCGATGAGTGATATTGGCGTGTTCGCCCACTATCAGTTCCGGGCGGCGACCGGTTTCCTCGGCGAAATGCGGAGACGGCCCTAACGGAAAGCCGGTGATCCAGTTGCCGCGTCCGATGGACGAGTGTGCTTTCAGGTGGAGTAGATCAATGCTCTTGCAAACCGTCAGGTGCCCGATGTGACTTCCTTCTTCCATGATCAATCGGTTAGGCGCAATCCAACAAAAACCGAGACGACAGGAAGGATGAATTTTATAGCCGAACTGTCTTTCCAGAAGCGACCGCCGCGCTGCCGGCGGCAGGAACATGCTGAGAAACAGTAACAAATGTTTCATAGCCTCGCGCCAAGTCGCTGGTAAATCGTCACGTATTGATTGACCATCTCGCTGGTAGAGAACCTCCTGGCGTTAGCGAGGCTCTTTTCGCTCCACCGGGTTCGTTCTCCCGGTTCGTTCAACCGAACAAGGTCGCGGGCAAAGCCTTCTTCATCCTCGACGGGATGGTACAATCCCGCGTCGCCCGCCACCTCGGGCAGCGGCTCGGCGGTGGCACAGATGACGGGACAGCCACACGCTTGCGCTTCGATTACCGGCCAGCCGAATCCCTCGAACCGGGAAGGATATAGAAGCGCGAGCGCCATATTATATAGAGCTTCCAAAAGCTCGTCGCCCGCATCCGGGGCCTCCACAATTCGATCAGCGACTCCGAGCTTGGCTGCGTACCGGCGCAGGTCACGACTCAAAGGTTCGCCGGCGAACACCATCTGGCCGTTCCAGCGGTCTTTCACCCGCGAAATAATGCGAAGGATGCCGTCTCGGTTCTTCCGTCTCAAATTTGATCCCACGTGTAAAGCAAATGGCCGATGGACATCAAGCGACTTGATTTGCTTCAACCGGTCCGCGGCAATGTCCGGTGTTATTCTCTTGTAGTCGTAGTTAAGGCCTAACGGAATCACTTTCAACCAATGTGATTCGCGCTGGCCAAGCAGTCGATCGGCATCAGAGGCGGTTGCCTGGGAATCGCAAGCGATCGCTTCGGCGTGGCCCAATCCGCGCAAAATCCATTTTTGAAGAAGGCGTCCGGTGAAAGTGGCCGGACAATCGGTCTCTTCCCCCAGCCCTCCGCGAACCGCCAGCAAATCATGGCAGGTAACGACAACCGGGGCCGGCCGGCAGTGTTCGACATAAACGGCATTAGAATGATCGCAAATATGAATGACCGATTCCGGCGTGTTTCGAGTTCGCCGATGAAGCTGAAACGGAAATAAGATATATTTGTCAACGTAACCGAGCCATTTCCTGGCAAAACCGCCCAGAAATCTCAAATTGCCCAGGACCGGCTGAGGCCTGATCAACTCTGCCTTAATCCCGCGTTCGGTTAGGCCGCGCAGCATCATCGCGCTAAAGCGCTGCATGCTTTGCTGTTGATCGGGCGGATAATTACCCAGCAACAGAACCATTGGTTGGTTTAGGTGTTACCCCGGCACCGTGCAATCGTTCCGCATAGGTCGACCGTCCGCGCACCGGCTTGAGCGAAACTTTTGGTTTATCATCAGGCGGCGGCTCGCCACCGGAAACGATCACATTCCCGCCGGTCGCAGCTACCGCCAGGCCGGTAACAAAAACGGCGAACCCGAGAATGGTCGGCTGACCGAACTGACCGTTTAGCAATGGCAGACCGCTGGAGGCAAACAGCAGCAGCGGAAGAAGATTGCCCAACAGAACCGACTTGATTGTCAGCCACGCTATTCGCAACACAAACGCGAATCGCCAGAGAAGATACGCCAGGCCCAGCACCGGCCCGTTTTCCATGATGATGCGCGGCCATTCCCCTTCCATCAGGAGGAATCCGCTCTGGCCTACCAGGAGCTTGGCGCCGGCGTTTGTGCCCACCCCGAGCCCCCAGCCCAGCGCGGGCGCGACACCGATCACTTTCCAGGCATCATAAAAGGTCGAAACCGACCGCGACAGCAGATCCACCGGAATTGATTGTTCGGTCGCTTCGGCGACTTCGGAGAAACGAGTTGAAAGCACCTTTGCCCCCTCGCGGAAAATCGGGGTTCGACTAACGACGAAGCCGAGAACTACTACTGCCAGGAGAACCTGTCCAAAACGATTTATGATCTTCGGTCGCAGAATTAGCACCAGTAACAACGACGCCACCACCACTCCACACGCGCCCACGACGGAACGGCTGCCGGAGACCGAAATGCCGATGATCAGGGCGGCACCGCCTATCGCTAGCAGCCAGCGCGGATAGACGCCGCGGGTCAGAAGCCCCCACACCAGATAGCCTGTGGCCATTGAGAAATAGGCTACGACACCGATGACAAACGAAAACGGTCCCGCGGTGCGCACCTTGTCCATCGATGACATCAAAACTTCGCCTTCACCACCAGCCGCGCGGTTAATGAATGAATCGGCTGGGGCGCGAAATTGCATAACCATCAATACCGTCATCGGTACGATCAGCACCAGTGTCCACCAGCCGATGCGCCTTACATCCTCGAAGGTGAGCACCCGGCCGATGACAAAGACTAACGGAAGATGAAAGAAATTGGAATGGATCCCATAAATCGTTACCGCGGTGATGTGCAGGGGAGACACATAACCCCACAACTGGTAAAAAGTCGTCATGGTGTCGATACAGCCGAGAACGACCAGTACAACGACCCAGGCGTTCCACGGAAACACCCGAGCCCGAAACGACATGAAATAAATCGCCAGTGCCAACGGATCGCGAATCACCAATAGCGGAGTCGAATAGTCGGGCAGGACCCATTTGCGCAGCGCGCCTTCGAGGAGCAACAGCCAAAAATACAGCCAAATCAGCTTTCGAACGTGGCCCCTGGCTCTTTCTTCGGAATCGTTTTCGTTCATTCGTGGATCAGCTCGCGCACGGCAGCGACAATTTTTTCGCCATAGGCGTCCCAGGTTAGCTCGCGGGCCCGCGTTTGCGCTGCAATACCCATGCCACTAATGCGGGAGCGGTTTTCGGCAAACCAGGCAATTCGTTCGGCAATAGCTTCGGGCGAACGGATCGGCACCAGGAACCCGTTTTCGCCGTCCACCACCAGGTCGTCCGCACCGGCGTTCCGGGTCACAATCACCGGTAAACCACACGCCATTGCCTCCTGTTGAACCAAAGCCCTTCCCTCCACTAGCGAAGGGAGCACCAGCACATCGCAGGTTTGCATTAATTCCAGCACCTCGTTATGAGGACGCGGCCGTTCGTAAGTAAAATCGGCGAATTGGCGATACCAGTTTAACGGACGCATCAAGGAACCCATCACTACCAGTTCAATTGCTTTCGAATTGAGCAACTTCGTAGCGACAAACAAATCGGCCAATCCTTTTCGTTGGGTCAAAGTCCCGGCAAACAGCACGCGCAACGGCCGTTGACTGGTTTTCGAGCCGTTCACTACCGCGCCTTCGACTTTTGGGGAGCCGAACGGAACCACAATGCATCGACGGTTGCTTGCCGATTGTGGGAGCGACTCGCGAACAAACTCGCTCGGGCAAATCACCAGTTCCGCCAATTCCAGCTCGCGAGTTTTGCGGGAAAATTTACCGGCCGAATCACGGGTTGCGCCCAGAGTCGGTTCCCAATCGGGATAACGTTCGGCTTCCTGGCGCAGCAACCGCTGCGCGGTTTCCCAATAAGCTATTGGTAAATCGTAAACCCGACGCAAGCCGAGATCGCGAGCCGCGGTAAAAGTTTCAACGGCACAATCTTCGTAAGCGTAAACCGCCCGCAGATGTGATCCGTAGGCCCCCTTGCGCAAACAACGCGAAGCTTTGCGATCGATGCTTGCCCAAACCTGGTCGATGCTGGCCCAGCCCTGTTCGTGCCGGGTCAGGTGTTGCAGACCCAGGGCCGAAGCCGCAAGCCGAACCACTTCGCGCAGTGGATGGATGTCGATCCTCTCCGCCGGTAAAGGATAATTGCGGCGAAGTTTGCCTCGAATGTGATCGCTCAGCTCCGGATACGAAAATTTCGACCAGCCTAACGTGGTCACGAATCGCGCAAGCAGGTCGACGTCCTCCAATGCCTGCAGCACGGCGCGAACATTCGCGTTTCCAAAGGGATGAACCAGCAAAACCATTCGATTTAGCCTAACGATTCCCCATGAATAATGCGGCGATAAGAATCGGCATAAAAACCAAGGGGCACCATCTCCTCGGCCAGCTCCCGGCGAGTGGCCTCGGCCCGTTCCGCATATTCTTCCATGCTCATTCGCGCCGCCTGCTCCAGGAGCCGGGCCAGGGCGTCCGGGTTCCGCGGTTCGCACATCAGTGATTGCTTCCCCCCGGCTTCCGGCAAGCCGCCATCCCGGGTTATGATGCACGGCACCCCAAGATTTCGAGCTTCCAACGCGGTTAGGCCCAAGTCTTCATTGGTGTGCGGTGGCACAACCACCCAGCGCGCCTTGCGCATGTAATCGGCTTTGACCGCGTCATCGACGAAACCCGGCATCGCAATATCGAGCGCATGACGTCGCACCAGTTCGTCGATTGCGGGACGTAGCGGTCCGTCGCCGATCAACACCAGCGGCCACGCTGACCGATCGAGATCAGCGCGGGCATATGCTTCGACCAGTGTTTCAATCCCCTTGTTGGCAATCCAACGTCCAACAAATACGAAGCCGCGGCGTTCGTTGATCGGAACGGTTCCTTCGGGCAGCCGCGATGTCGTAGGAACCTTTCGGCTGCCCCGGCGCGGATGTTCCCCTTCCCACGTTCTCCAAACGAAATTGGAATTGTACCATCGGGCGTCGGCAAAGCGCGCGCTGATTCGCCATAGCAATCTGTGCCCGTTCAATTGTCGCGGCATGTAATTATGAATAGTGAGCACGATCCGTTTGCCGAACAGCCTTGCCAGGAAAACCACATCGGGCGACGCATTTTGCAGATGGACGATGTCGGCCCATCGCACCGCATCGGCCAGCTCCTTCCCAGCGCGATCGACGAAAATTACCGGTTGGCCTTTCAACATTGAGGCAAAATCGGGATGCAAATGGAAACCGCGGACTTTCTTGAAACAAATTTTCACCGCAAAATCCGGCTCTCGCTGAACTGCATCAGCCACCGCCAGCACAAAAGCTTCGATTCCGCCGTAGGTCCCCTGACATGGACTAACGAGGAGTAATTTGTTTTGTCTCAAACGGTTGTACCCTGATTAACGAGTATTCGCTTGTCCGGTCCCGATCCCGAGGGCGCGGCCGATCTTGTTTCCAATCACTTCCCACGAACAGTTCTCTTCCAGCCACCGGTAAAGGCATTGCGCCCGACGCTCTAATTCCTCCGGTGCGACGCCCCCAATCAACTCTGACGGCGCTACCAGCCAGCATATTGGCGGGGGTTTCGTTGGATCTGCGAATTCGGCGATCACATTCATTTGATGTGCGGCATAGGCCATGAAAGATCCCGACTTCTGGCAGCTCAATTCGTTCTGTCCGAAAATGCCAAATGTCGCCGATTGCAATAATTCGGAAACCTGCTGCTCCGCCAATGGGCCATGCTGAACGAATCCCGCCGGCAAATTCAATTGGTGAAGCAACTCACTCTCGCGCTGGGTGGCGAGTGCAGTTGTACCATGGCCCGCGGTCGCGATTCGCTTCAGTTGTCCGGAGCTGACCAGGGCCGCCAGGCTTTTCCGCATCTGCTCCAAAGCGCGAATTCGTGACGGCTGCAACCCGAAGAGTACGGCCAAACTGTTGTCACGCGGTGATAGTCGCGCCTCAAATCGCCTGATATTTGAGCCAACCGGCAAAACTTCAATTGGGATTGGGCATCCCAGCGCTCGCAAATGCTCCGCCTGACTCGCGGTAGTCGTAAACACGGCATCGCACACGCCTAGCAACCGCTTTATCGATCGGCGATGCAATAGTTGGATGACGAAATTCTTGTCCGTGAAAGACCAAAAGGCCCAGATCTCGTGAAACATCACCACGAGAGAGGCATGGCTACCTCGTTTTTTCCATGCGATCAAAGCGCGAATCAGGTGGCGGGGATAACCGAATCGGTTGAATCCGTAGGCGCTATACTGAACAAAAACCCGGCCGGCTTTTTGGGGAAGCTGATTCAGGATCTCGGCTGATGATGTCCCGAGTTGCTGGACGTTGGCGTCGGATTGGTGCCGGGTTTCGGGATTAGCCACCAGTATCGTTAGCCGCTCAGGCGTGATGTCCCATTGCCGTAACAGGGCAAGGGTGTGATCCGCTAATCCTCCGCTACCAGGCGACAATTCGGGAGTAATAATGACGAGACCGGGTGTCACGTTCGCAATTGGCAGTGTGTATCAGCGGCCGCAATCCAATCCGAGATTTTGCGGGCGACAACTTCCCACCCGGCGTTGGTGTCATACCATTTCCGGGCCGCGTCTGTGCGCTGGTGAAGCTCGTCGACACCGATCTGTTCGATTTCCTCCGGCCTAACATTCCAAACGAGCGGTTCGACCGTTGAGCCGGTTTTTGAAACCACGGAGCAGCGGTGAACGAGAAAAGCCATCAACGTGCCCGATTTGCTCCATGTCGACTCATCGACTGTGGTTAGGCCGAATTGGACGGTTGACAGCAACTCCGAGATTCTGTCGGGCGGAAGCTCGCCATGACGCACTACTACATTTGGATTTGGATATGATTGGATCAATTCCTGGGAGCGTATATCGAACTTTTGATCGGTTGGTCCGATCAAATGAAGCCGGGTCAGGAGGTTTTTCGCCAACCACGATCGAATTTCGACATCAAACTCCTCAAGGATGCGCCATCGGCCATAGGGTAAGCCGAAAACGGCGAACTCGGTGCGCGCTCGTGGTGAACTCGGTGAAGCCGTGGGCTCGATGTTTGAAGGAACCGGTACCAGTCGAATGTCTTTGTCTCCCGCGAGGTCTTGAAGAGTCTTCAGGTGGTCGACGGTATTGGTGATGATCAGGTCGGCGATATTCGCCAGTTTGCCCGCGACTTTGCGGCTGCAAAAATTGATCCAGCGATGCCGGTTGAATAATGGCAAACGGGCCGGCAATTCGTGAAAAAAAATCGCCAATCGGCTGGTTGGTGATTTCAGTTTCCAACCACCTAACACTCGGGCTAATCCGCGCGGGCAACCCAGAGGCTGATAAGCCCGGCCGGCATAATGCAGCAGTACATCGGTTGTTCCGGCCTCCTCCAGCGCTCGTTTTAGCAGACTCCAATCGCCGCCGAATCCGCGAATATCGCGGCTGGATTCCCCGGTGCGCGCACCGTTTTGATCGTCCACCACCAGGAACCGGTGTCCTGACGTTTGGCCGGGCCAATGCCGGTCTAACAACCAGCTGAAGGTGCCTACGCCGCAGATTTGCGGAGGCAATCGCGTGGTTATAATGGTTAGTGGCCGACTTTGCATGCCAGGGACCGATAATCGTTGATGGTGTCGTCGGCGATGCTCCTCCATGAATATCGAGCTGCAATTTCGACACCACGCTGTTGCAGCCGCTCATACTCGTTTCCTGGAAGTTGCAACACTCTGATTAGCGCCGCGGCAAATGCTTCCACATCCCCGGTCGGAACTAACAAGTCAGGCGCGGTGCCTAAAATATCTCGCGGACCGCCCTGATCGAACGCGACGGTCGGCACGCCGGCGGCCAGCTGTTCAACCAGCGCCAGACCAAAGCCTTCCACGTAACTTGGAAAGCCTCCAACCGCACAGCGCCCTAACAGTTTTGGTAATTCAGCCGGCGCAAACTCCGGGATTGATTGAATGTCGGCCGCAAATTCATCGCCCACGTCCCGCAGCACCTGGTCATGCGACACCATGGTGCCAAGAAAGCAAAACTTGGCGTCCTGAATCCTGGCGCGAACCCGTCGCATGATTTCGCCCCAAATCCGGGAACCTTTCCGCGGGCCCCACATTCCAACAAAGCAGATTGTTTTATGTCCAAGTCGTTGCTGGGCGTTGCCAACCGCGAGCTCACCGCGCTGACCGGAGGTTAGGCCGTAAGGCTGCACGATGATTGGTCCCAGGTTTCCGATCCGCTTGCGCAAATCATTCGCTTCGTCGGTATTTGGCAGGTTAACCAGGTCGGCGTGACGAACAGCTGCCACGCAAACCGATGTAAGATAACGGTCGACCGCTCCATAAAACATCCGACCAGCCCAGGTTCCGGGTCGCTGGTCCGGCCAGCGCTTGGCAACATCCCGGTCGAATTCGTTATACAACCAATGGGAACCGACCGAGCGCGCTACCAGCAATCCGTCGAACTTCAGATCGCGTTTTGACGCCGCCAGCGATCCAGCCAGAGCATCGATCACATCGAATCGGCCATGATTGGCTTTGATAAATGCCCGGGCGCGTCGCGGGAACATCAACCGTCGCAGGGCGTACTCCCGGGAGGATTGGTGGCGCCGGGGAAATGCTTCGGAAAAACTGAAATGCTCGACGGTGTGGCCGGCCGCTTTCCAGTGTTCGCCCAGCTCCAGATACACCCGGGCTGCACCCAGGTGCGGGTTCCAGTCCAGGTTCAACACACTCAGGATGCGCAATGGCTTTGACGCAGATGGATCCATCATGTTCAACGTGTTAGACTGGTCCAGAATTTGTGCCTAACCGGGTCAACATAATGACGCAGCACCAGATCGGGCCCGGCATAACGATCTCCATAAACAAATTGGTCGTCCAACTGAAGGACACAGGTGGCCGGATCGAACGGAAGCGCGGCATTCGCATGCATGGTCAGGTGAGCCATTGTCTGGTTGGTGAAAAACGTCGGCTCGCCTGAGAGTTCGAGAAAGCGATCGATGCTGAGCGACCAGTCGAGCCGGCGCAACAACAGCAGAACTCCAGTGTTCACCGGCTGCGCCTTTTCCGCGATGTTGTGGAGCAGCCGTTCGTCCCCAGCAAAATCACAATCCTGAAGATAGAATGCGGGCGCATTTCCCTTGCTTAGATATTCGTTCAACTTCGTCGCCCCCGGGAAAAAGAGAACGTCGGAATCAATGTAGAGAGCCGGTCTTTCCCGGGGCAGCGACATGATCAGCGCAAGCTGTTTTCCAGTCGGATGATCTCGCAGGTAGCGATCAAACTTTGCCGGCAGATTCGGTGCTGGCGCCGGAACTTGTTCAACCGCCACGCACTGATCGACCGCGCGCAGTCGATCGGCGCTATGCCGTGAATGACTACCGTCTGAAACCACCGTAAAGCGATGGGGACGACCGGCGTGTTTCAAAAATGAGCGGATAGACGCGACCTGCTCATTCACGCGCCGTTCGCTGGAATAAGAAAAAACCTCGAGCGGGATTTGGGATGTGACCTGAACCTTCCGGCGAACGATCCGGGGCAGGAATGCGCGATAAGACGCTTCCAGGACGCGCGCCTGTCCCCGAGCCAGATGATATCCATAATTCGGCATGTCGTTAGGCAAATGCCCCGCGGTAATTACGAAATCCGCGATAACTTAACAGCATATTCAACAGCACGCTCGGAATCGCGGAGATCAAATTGAAAAACAATACGCCGTTGACCGATGAGAAATCGATGAATGGAATTAAAGCGATCTGCGTCACCAAGGTGGCCGGGATGTAGAGCCACGATCCTGAAATCCACCCCTTCGCCGAGTTTAACCCCCACATCGCGCTGGCAATCGAGGCCAGCACCGCACCGGCAACCATCCAGACCAACTCGCCACTCAAATGGGTGTACCGGTTACCAAGCACAAATAGAAACTGCGCTGGGAAACCGACGGCCAGTCCGATCACAAGGATTCCGAACGCGGTAACGCCGCCAACCACACCGGCATAAAGCAACCGCAGTTTACCGGCTTGGTGGCAGCGCGCGAACGCCGGAATGAACACGTTAGTCAGCAGATTGCTCAACACCGCGAAAATCATTGCCAATCGGCCTAACGCCCCGACTTCGGCTACGGCCGAGGCGCGATGGGCAAAAATACTAATCAGGAAAACGGTGATCTGACCCTGGAAACAATAGAACACCGCATTGGGCGCCAGTTTGCGGATGAACCGGGCGATAACCTGGCGATCTTCGGGATCAGTGCCCGCCCGCAATTCGACCGTGTGGGCGGCGTAATGACGCAGCATCAGGTATTGAATAACGAACGTAATCATGGCAACCGCGATCGCGGTCGCAGCCGTCAACAACCAGATCAGCGCCACCAACCCGATCAAACGTAACGCCGCGGCGGTGAAATCGATAAGTTGAATACGGCCGATATCAGAACGAAGGCGCGGTACCGCGCTCAATACCCCGCTGGACAATTGCGGCAATAAGCCGGCGATCACGAGGCCGATCAGAACCAGGTTGTAGACCGGGCTGGCCCCGTTGCGAGCCAGCAAAAAGTAAAGAACCGGCACCACCCCAACCAGCGCGAAAAAGGCGAGCTGCTTCCGCAATTGCAATGCGGTGGAAACCAACTGCCCGAATCGATGCCGATCCTGCCATACATGGCCGCCGATTGAAATTACGCCGGCGCTGATGCCGATGTCTGCCAGCAGGTTCAATGTTCCCTGCATCGTGTTGGCGATCGTAAAATAAGCGTATTCCTGCTGGGTTAACGACCGAATCACCAAAATTCCGCTGAGAAAACTGAGAATCTGCACCACTGCCTGCACCATCGCCAGGTTGCCGATGATTTTGACGTGGTAGAACGCGCGCCGCATAACGGGCGCGAAGCCAGCCCCGACGACGGAAGATGAAGCGGGACCCGGATTCATAACAGTCTACTCAGTTGAGCAGATGAGCTGGCAAAGTGCCAGAATGCGATCTGCATCCGGCTGACGGTTCGACTCGGACTGGCAACTCATGGGCGGGAAGCCCATGCCACATCAAACGTGGCGAGGTTCGCCTTGCAGAGTCACGCCCGGATTGAATGCTTCGCCTTCGCCAGTTGCAGTCGGGGTGTTGTAGTATTCGGAGTACTGGTAGTAGTAGTATTCCGGTAACGACGTATCGACGAAGTTCAGAACCACGCCCGGGACATTCACCTGGCGGCTGTAAAGGAGATCGAGCGCTTTCTTGGTCAGGCGCGCCGAGGTGTAAGCCAGACGAACCACGAACAGCGTCGCATCGATCTTGGGCGCGAGACTGGTGGTATCATCGGCGGCCAGTACCGGCGAGCTATCGATCAGGATGTAATCGTAATGATGGTAGATTTCCCGGAGCAAGGCATCGGTCGAATCGCGAAGAAGATGCTCGCTGGGTTGGGATAAAGTTTTTCCGCGGGGCAATAGAAACAAGGTCGGATATTGAGTCGGGACGATGACTTCGCGCCAGTTCACTTCCTGTTTCAAAACTTCGGAGAATCCGATCTTGGATGAAACCCCGAACGCCTCGCGCAGAGCGCCGCGGCGCAGGTCGGCGTCGATCAACAACGTCCGGGCACCGGACAAGGCCATGGTAATCGCCAGGTTCGCTGAGATCGTGGATTTACCTTCGTTAGGCACAGCACTGGTGATGAGGAAGGTTTTCGGACGAACGCCCTCGCAGGGCATGAAAAAGATCGAGGAACGGACGTTCCGGTAAGACTCGGCAAAAACGTGACGGGCGTCGTCGGGCTGTAACAGTGTAACGTCGCCTTTGGCGCGCTCCTTCGGAATCTGCCCGAGCACGTTTTCGGAAAAGTGATGCTGAAATTCGCTGATAGAAGCCATCCGGTCGTCGATGCGATCGAGCAGGATTAGAATGAGAATGCCGGCAAAGGCGCCGCAGCCGAAGCCGAGCAGAAGGCTCTTGATCAACCCCGGACGCACCGACATCGGAGTGCTGGCTGATTCCATGATTGCGACCTGATCGCCGCTATCCACCACCTGCGAAACGTCGATTTCCTTGAGGTTGTTCGTTAGGCGATCGTAGAGCGTTTTCAACCGGTCGACTTTGCCTTTCACCCGATTGAATTGGGCGAGACGCTGGCTCAAATCGAGCGCCTTCGCTTCCCACTCTTTGATGTTTCCCTGCAAATTCTCCATCTGTTTGCCGATGGATTTACGACGGGTATCAAGCCGTTCGATCGTGTCCGCCCGGTAAAGATCGATCAGCCGCTCCACTTTGGTGATCTCGTCGTTCAATTTGAGAATCTTCGGATGCCTGGGCCTTAAATCTCTGCCCAGCGTGTCGCGTTCCGCTTTCAACAGCTGAACCTGCTGCTTGGCCCGCAAATAATCGGACTCCGGACCGACATCGGAAAACGGCATACCCTTGTCTTCGGTGCCGCCTTCCCCGCCCGCTTCGGCGGTGCCCTTGCTTTGAGCGCGATCGAGGTTTTGATCCAGATCGAGGAGGTTTAATAAATCGTATTCGGTCTTCAGAGTGGCGTACTCGCGGTTT
>DATFCK010000535.1:0-4645 GCA_035253185.1 Chthoniobacterales bacterium
GCTCGTTAGCGTCGACATGCGTGCCGATCTCGACCCCATGCAGCCCCAGCTCGCCGGTGCAACGCTCCAGTTCCGCGGCAGCCAACTCCGGATCCTGGAGGGGAATCGTTCCGAGACCGGCGAAATGTTTCGGATGCTCGCGCACGACCGAAGCGATGTGATCGTTAAGGCGGCGGCAGAGATCGAGGCCATCGGCCGGTTTGGCCCAATAACTGAACATCACCGGCACGGTCGATAACACCTGCATGGAAACGCCAGTGCGTTCCATGTCCTCGATCCGCCGTTTGGGGTCCCAGGTGTTGTCGGAAATTTCCCGAAACACCTTGTCGCCTTTCATCATCCGGGCGCAACAAGGTTTATAATGATCGAGCCGGATGAAGCCGGGATAACCGTACTTTTTGTCCAGGTCCGGCCATTCGTACGGGAGAATGTGAGTGTGGAGATCGATCTTCATGGATCAGAGAAGAAAACGTCGAACGCCGAACGTCGAATTCAGAGTATCGCGGTGAGTCCTGCTCATGCTCATGGCCTTGCTCTTGATCGTCATCACAAAATCTTCTGACGGTTCAACGCTTCAACGCGGCGAAGCGAAGCGTAGCCGTCAGAACGGCTTCACCGGCTCCGGCTCCGGAACCTTATGCCCGCAATTTTTGCACGTGCGCCGGGAGTCGTCGGCCCAGAAATCCCGCATCGCCTGGCTAAAATGCTGGACGATGTCACCGCAATCGAAGTGGATGTCTTCCACCAGGGCACCGCATTTTTCGCAGTAAAATATCACGTGCTCCTTTTCACCGGCCGGCCGGCGGCGTTCGACCACTACCCCGATGGTATCCGGAGGCCGGACCGGAGCGTGCGGCACGTTAGGCGGAATGAAAAAAGTTTCGCCTTCACGCACCAGATGATCCACGATTCGATCGCCCTCACGAATCCGTACTTTAATGTCGCCTTTGAGCTGATAAAAATATTCCTCCGAGTCGACCAGGTGAAAATCGTTTCGGGCGTTAGGCCCTTTAATCACCATGACAAAGAAGTCGCGGCCGTCATATAGATATTGATTGCTTACCGGTGGCTTGAATTTTTCCCGGTTTTCTTCGATCCACCCTTGCAGATCGATCGCCGGTTGAACGGTTGAAGTGTTGTGGCTCGGTGGAGGAGTGACCGGACGCGGCTCAGCAGCAATTTTAGCCATGCCGAAGGCTATTTCGGGAGCTGCCATGGGTCAATCGCGGCAACGTGAGATCGGCGCGCGGCGGCGGCCGGCTGCAGGCTAGACCTGGCCATATACGAAACTTTGTCGCATATACGACAAAGTTTCGTATATGGGTTTCTCAGTCTTCGCGCGCCGGCGCCAGGATGGTACCCTCTGCCGATTTGCGATTTGAACGCGAACGCATCGGCGCCTACTATCCCGGCTCCGCAATGAGAGTTGGATTGTTTTCCCGGGTTTTGTGCGTCGTCGGCCTCGTTTCCGGCCTGGTCGGATGTGAGCAACTGGAAGTCGCGCATGATCGCGCAACCAGCGCGATTCGGTCGTTCATTCCTCCGGCTTGGTACAGCTCCGGTGGCACCTGGTACGGAGATGATGTTCGGGGAAAGCCGAGGATCGTGGTGCGATTGTCGCAACAAAGAGCATATTTCTACAAAGGGAAACACCTGGTTGGAGAAACCGTAGTATCGACCGGCAAGCCAGGATTTTCGACGCCGGCGGGCCACTATCGCGTCGTTCGCAAGACTCGCGATCATGTTTCCAGCGCATTCGGAGATTACATTGACGAGTCCGGGAACGTCGTTAGGTCAAATATCGATGTGCGCAAAGACCCAAAGCCACCCGGAACGCGTTTCGATGGCGCCCGGATGCCGTATTGCATGCACTTCAACGGCGGATACGCCATGCATGAAGGATACGTCCCGCCATTTGCGGCGTCGCACGGGTGCATTCGGCTGCCGAAAGGAATGGCCCGCCGATTTTTCAATGCGGCGTCGATAGGCACCCCGGTTATCGTCAAAAATTAATCCGGCCCCAGCGATGAGATTCTCTCGCCAGTTCTTTCGGTTCGCCGCCGCCTGCGCGTTGGCCAGTGCCCTAACGACATTGGCAGTTCATGTGTTACCGGCGCTGTGGGCGGACGCCGCCACCTTCGAACAGCAGGTCGAACTTCGGCTGAACTCGATCTATATGGCGCAACGCTGGACGGTCCTGGTTCATTGTTTGCTGGTTATCATCTCAATGTTCGCCATCGGGGTTGTACTACTGGAAAGATCGCCCGCTTTAGCCACCCTCGGTTTCCTGAGTTTTTTCGTTTTCGGCGTGACCGAGATATTTCGCACCTCGCTTTCAATCTTTGCCGTTAACCGGACCTGGCGCTCCGGTTACGCGGCCGCGGGTGACGACCAGGCCAGACAAACCTTCCGCGATGTCTTTACCGCATACACCGGAGTCAACGACGCGTTATTTTTTGTGTTTTACACCGCGTTCGTTATTGGGCTGCTCTGTTACGGCTTCGCTCTGGCGCGAACGGCCGGGTTCGATCGGTTAATCGGCGGCATGTTTTTGGTGTGGGCGCTGGTCAATGTTCCGGTCTTCATCGACACGGTCATCGCGAGTAATTCGCTGGGACGGTATTTTGAGTGGGTGGGCCCCTATTTTCAGCCGCTGGCGCGAATTTGCGTGGGGATTTGGCTGTGGCGATATGGTTCGCGATTAACCAAGCACTGGCAGTCGAGTTCAACCTAACGATCAAATGGCACCTGAGTCTAACGAGGCGTCCCGGCCCGAGCCACGAATCAGGATCCTGCCCAAGACCATACTCTACATCGTGATATGGTTAGCCGCCCTGCTCGCCACCAACCCGTCTTTGGAATTTGCGGCTCTGGCCTACCTATTTCCGCTGGGGCTGGCCGCGTTTGTTAATCTGCGGCTGGGGAATGACGGCGGCTGGTGGGTTCTGGGCTTCTGCTATGGAATTTACATCGTTCACGCCGTCTTTTATTTTCGATCCAACACCACGCGCTCGACCATCTTGTGGTTAGGCCTGCTGGTGATAATACTGACTTGCAACGTCTCCGGCTGCCGAGCGCAGCTGCCACGTTAGCATCCTGGAAGGCATCGTTGTGATTGCATGAAGCGATTAGGGGCGGTCGCGTCACTCTTTCTGGCAATTTATATTCCTTTTGTTTTGTTCGCAGGTTTATCAGATCGACTGATCCTCTTTCCGAGCACCCATCGCGTCGACGCGGGTGACGCGGTTCGAAAGATGGTGCCGTTCCAACAGGGTAACCTCGAGATCTGGACGGCTCGTTCGGAATCGGCAAAACAACGCGGGCAGGCGGATGTTTTCGTGCTGCGCTTTTATGGCAATGCCGACCGGGCGGACCGATGGCCCAGCCTCGAAGCTGAAATGTGGAATGAGCGCGCGGTGGAGGTCTGGGGCGTGAATTATCCCGGGTTCGGTGGCAGTACCGGCCCGGCAGAATTAAACCGCATCGCGCCGGCCGCGATTACCGCGTTCGACGCGTTAAAGGAAACGGCGCGAGAAAATCCGATTGTGGTTTTCGGCACCAGCATCGGCAGCACCGCGGCCCTGCATGTGGCCGCGCATCGCCCGGTAACCGGTGTGATTCTGCATAATCCCGTCCCATTGAAGCAGGTCATAGTTCGGCAATTTGGTTGGTGGAATCTTTGGTTACTGGCCGGGCCGGTCGCGGCGCAAGTCCCGGCGGAGCTGGATGCCATCGCGAACGCCAAGAGAGCGCGTGCTCCCGCTATTTTTCTGCTGGCCGATCGTGATGAAATTATTGCGCCCCGCTTTCAACGGTTGGTGGTTGGTGCTTACGAAAGTGAGAAGCGCGTAATTGAGCTGGCGGGTGCGACTCATAATTCGCCTATCGACGACGCAGCCATGGTTGACCTTTACCAGGCATTGGACTGGCTGCTGCCGCGCCGATAATTGTGAAGTGCGCGCCCATTGCCTGGCGGTGGAAGATTTTCCATTACTCCCCTAACTCCACCACTCCAACGCCCCGTAGCAGCTCCGGCTGGTTAGCCCGGTGGCCAGGAGAGAGCGCGTCCCCCAAGGAGGTGGACGTGCAGATGCGGGACGCTTTCGCCGGCGTCGGGACCGTTATTAATGACTACGCGATAACCTCCGGTTAGATCGAGCTTGTTAGCGATTTGCGCGGCGGCCACCAGCAGTTTCCCTAACGTCGCCCCGTCAGATTCCTTCGCCTCGCCGAGACGGGGGATCACACTTTTTGGAACAATGAGAACATGCACCGGCGCTTGCGGATTAACATCTTCAAAGGCAATCGCGTGGTCGTCTTCCCATACAATTTTGGCAGGGATTTCGCGGGCGATGATTTTCTCGAATATGGTCATGACGGTATTGAGCTAAAGCTTAGGGCAAAAAAGCCTTAGACACAAAAGATCGCCAGATCAGAAGCCAAAGAATCAGCGAATCGAACATTGCAGTGGCCGGTCGAGTTGGGACAGGGCAAGCCGGTCGCGCACAAAGCAAACGATCTCCGACCGGAGGACGTCGCAGGCGCGGGTCCAGACTTTCACCCCCTGAAGTTGCTTTACGCAGGAGTGGAGCGATACCAGGCGTACATTTTCGACTCCGGTATCGAGCAGTCCCTGAATCTGTTT
>DATFCK010000536.1:0-2597 GCA_035253185.1 Chthoniobacterales bacterium
GAGCCGGGGGAGCCCAGCGACCTGGACTTGATGAGCGGCATTCAGAACGAAGATCCGGAGGCGCTGTCCAAACTGTATGATCGCTACAATGGCATCCTCAAAGCTCTAATTCTTCGGGTGATTCATAACGAGTCGGAAGCCGACGATTTGTTGCAGGAAATTTTCATGGAAATCTGGAATCAGGCGAAAAATTTCTCCGCCCACAAAGGCAAGCCTCTGGGTTGGATGGTTACTCTGGCCCGACGCCGGGCGATCGACGGGTTACGGAAGAAACAGGCCTACGCCCGGGCCGAAGAGCGGCTGCAGAGCGAAACTGAGCAACAGCCCGACGCCTGGGTGCACAACGCTACCCAGGAAGAAATCACCTTTGGCGACACGCGCCTGCTGGTGCGGAAGGTCATAAATGGCCTCCCCCCGGCCCAGAAAGACGCCATAGAACTTGCTTTTTTCAGAGGTATGAGTCAGCGCGAAATCGCCGCAAATACGAATACACCGTTAGGCACGGTGAAAACGCGTCTTGAACTCGGTTTGAAAAAGATATATGACGGCCTCAAGGAGCTACAGCATGAGCTTTGAGGAATTCCAGAATCGCGCGCGACTCTATGTCATCGGTGCGCTTGAGCCCGATGAACTAGAGGACTTCGAGCGAGCTCGAAAGGACTTCGGGCAAAAGGGCGAGGATTTCATCAGCGAATGTTACGGACTGCACGAAGCATTCGCGCTGAGCCTGCGCCCGGCAAAAGCGTCATCGGCGATCAAGGACCGGCTTATGACGATGGTGCGGCAAAAGCAGCAGGGCAGTTAGGCGGAAGAATTTTCCTGGCATTCCATCAGTTCGCGCAGGATAAACTCCTGCACGAAGCCATAAAAATTGACCTGAAACAAACTTAGATCCCGCCGCGAACCGATCGGAGACCGATCATTGTCGCTCAGGTCGCGTTCAGTGAACCCATTGCGAGCGGTGATGCTCAACCGAGCCTGGTTCAACGCATTTAGCCAGGCATCGGCGTGTTTGGTTGGAATGAACAAGGTTTTATTGGCGAATGGCTTCTCGTCGCCGTTTAGCTGCTCCAGATCCGCAGAAACAGTTTCGGTGGCGGAGCGAAACAAGCGTTGCAGCTCCGGTTGAACGTAAGTCTTCCACTCCTTGCAGAGTTCTTTTTCCGCCAAATCAGCCGGCGCACTGAATATGCGGTCGCGGGCCTCAACCGAATTTTCGATTGAAGTGCTGGCGGGAATCTGACGCAACAATTCAGCGAGAAATGGATCGAGCTCCGAGATTTCCAATCCATCTTTCCGGCGACAAATATCCATCGCGAGTCAGCTCACCTTTTCCAGGGTCGCCAGCAGCAGGTATCCGTGAAGCTGTTGCACGTAAAGCTCGGCCCTTTCCCGAACGCCACTCCACAGAATGGATCGACCGTTGTGATGCACTTCAAGCATGTGTCGCTCTGCTTTCTCGCGCGGATACCCAAATACTCGCTGAAACACCATCGTTACATACGTCATTAAATTAACCGGATCGTTATGCACCACAACCTGCCATGGGATATCGAGTTCCTGTTCGGACTCGGTAGTCTGTTCGATCGTGGGAGCGGTGATCGTCGATCCGAAAATTTCCGGTGCGCGAACAGCATCCATCGATCCGCGCGGCTCCACTTCCAGCCCGGCAAACCCTACCTGGCAGATCATCTTAAAATCCTAACATACACCGTTCCCACTTCAAACGGCCACACGGCGAAGCACCGCCTTTTCGGCTGACCGCATCTCGGCGCGTTGGGTGGCATTACCGTCGTCGAATCCGCGCAGATGGAGCAGTCCGTGGGCGATATAAAGCTGAATTTCACGGATGGTCGAGGTCCCAAATTCGCGCGCCTGTCGTTGGGCGGTGGCAACGCTGATGAAAATTTCGCCGTGCTGAAAAGTAATTATGTCGGTAGGCCCCGGTTGATTCATGAAGCGCTGGTGCAAATCGGCAATTCGCCGGTCGGAGACAAGCAACACGAATATCTCGTCCAGATATTGCGCCCCCGACCCGCGCTTCGGCTTTAGAGCAGCGGCCGCCACCGCCGCGCGTGCGGCAAACCGGCTCAGGCCGGTAACGTCTAACCGGATTTTTCGTTGCAAGTTGCGAACCGACACTTTCGGCAAATTCGATCGGGCCTCGGAGAGCGGGCGTATCGCGGCGCTTTTCATCGAGCGTCGGCCCGGCGATCGAGCGATTTCAAAATGGCGTACAGCTGCTCCAGACGAGGCATTTGTGCTCCGGCGGATTGCGCTCTTCGCAACGGTTCACCCCAGATAGCCTCGATCTCCAGCGGGTTACCGGCTTGGTAATCAATTAACGTGGACGGCCGGTAATGACCCATGGTTTCAGTCCGGCTCAAATACTCGTCGGCAACTGACAGCTCAAGTGGGAATCCGCATTTGTTCGCCGCGACAATCACTTCTCGCATCAGCTGGAGAGCGGAAAACCGCAAATCGGCATCAGCCAGGATAGATGCGGTATCGATGCCACCGGCGGCGATGGATAAACCGTTGAAAGCGATGTTCCACACCAGTTTCCGCCAGCGTTCTGCAGCCAGATCTTCAACCAC
>DATFCK010000537.1:0-9054 GCA_035253185.1 Chthoniobacterales bacterium
TCGCGGCCGAGATCGAAGCCGTCGGCGGTTCAATTTCGAGCGATGCCGGAAACAACAGCTTCACCGTCCATGTGGACGTAACTCAGCCCGATCTAAAAACCGGTATCAACCTGCTGGCCGACGTGCTGTTGAACGCCACCATGCCAGAGGATGCGGTCGAGCGGCAAAAGGAGATTCAGATTGCGGGCATTCAGCAGGAGGAAGAACAACTCACTGTGGTTGCGCGAAATCTGATCCGCGAAGCAATCTTTTCGAATCATCCCTACGCACTCCGTTCATCCGGAGCGATCGATGCGGTGCGCAGACTGACCCCGGCCCATCTGCTCGAGTTTCGTGACCGTTACGTCGTTGCCAGAAACGGCGTGATGTTCGTTTTCGGAAACGTGAATGCGGCCGAGGTAAGAGGCTTAGTCGAGCAGGCGCTGGCGAGCATGCCACCGGGCGAACTGGCGCTGCAAAATGCTCCGCAGCCGGCGTTGCTGGATCGGGTGGTTACGGTAGAAAGCGAGAAGGACAAGAGCCAGAGCGTCATCATGGTCGGCTTTACCGGTGCCGACATTTACAACCCCGATCGCTACGCGCTGGAATTGATCGACGAAGCCAGTAGCGATTTGGGGTCGCGATTCTTCATCCGGATCCGGGAAGAAATGGGGCTTGCCTATTATGTTGGGGCCAGCCAAATGCAAGGGCTCGCCGGCGGGCTGTTTGCGTTTTATCTGGGAACCGATCCGCAGAAGGGGGCCGCGGTTCAGGCCGCGTTGTTAGAGGAGATCCACAAGCTGGCCGCCGACGGTCTGAGCGGGGAAGAACTCGCCCGGGCCAAGAAAAAGCTGATCGGGCAGCAACAAATTGCGAACCAAAGCAATGATTCGTTTGGCTATCAATGCGCCCTGGACGAACTTTATGATCTGGGGTTCGACAATTATGCCAGGCTGGAACACGAAGTGGAATCGATCACCCTCGATATAATTCGTACGGTGTCGGCGAAATATTTCCGCGATCGGCATTATGTTCTGGCGATTGTTAGGCCACCAAAAGGCACCGCAGTTGCGAAAGAGGAGTAGTTATGGCTGAAGTTCAAACCAGTACCCAAAGCGGCGAGCTTTCTCAGCGCTTCATTGAATTCGTTATGATGCATGCCCAGAACGCGGCGCTGTTTCTCGGACAAATTCCCAACCCACGAACCGGTGAAGGCGAAGTTAATCTGGATTTGGCCAGGATGTTTATCGATCAACTGGCCATGATTCAGGAGAAAACCCGCGGAAATCTCACTAACGAAGAGTCCACCGTGCTCCGGAACGCTCTATCCAATCTGCAAATGGCGTTTGTCGAGGTTTCGCAGGCTGTCAAAAGCAGTGGTGGCGCTGCCGCCCCGGAATCTCCCGCGGCGGAGCCGGCGGCTGAGCCCGCCGCCGCGACCCCTCAGTCTGAGCCAGCCGCGCCTTCATCCGAACCGGCTTCGCCCCCAGCATCGGAATCGGAATCGAAAAAGAAATTCACCAAGAGCTACGGCTCCTAGCGTGGCGCAAGTTGTCAACTTGCGATCTAAAAACGGCAACTTGAAAAGTTGCCCCACCTTCGGCGGCTTCCGCCTTCAACGATCACGGCGCGACAAGTAGACCGCCGCTATCGGGACACGCTGCGATTCAACTAAGTGCACGCTGTGGCAAAGAAGCTTCGTAGGGAAAAGGCCAAGGTTGCGGACCTGAAGATTGTTACCGATCCGGTGGAAGCGGCGGCTGAAGCCGGCCTTCGTTATGTCAGCGATGATCAGCCGGGCTACACCCGCAAGCGCAAAGGCGACGAGTTCGAATTCTTCGACCTGGAAGGCAAACCTATCGAGGACGATCAGAGAGTTTTACGAATTAAACGGCTGGCCATTCCTCCGGCCTGGACCGATGTCTGGATTTGTCCCACGCCTAACGGACACATTCAGGCTACCGGACGAGATGCGCGCCGCCGCAAACAATATCGTTATCACGAACGCTGGCGGGCGGTGCGGGACGAGAATAAGTACGAGAAGATGGTACTCTTCGGGCATGCCCTTCCGAAAATTCGGAAACGGGTTCAGGAAGATCTGACGCTGCCGGGTCTGCCGCGAAACAAGGTCCTGGCGACCGTTGTCCAACTTCTGGAAAGGACCTTTATCCGGGTCGGCAACGAGGAGTACGCCCGCGACAACAAGTCGTTTGGCCTAACGACAATGCGCGGCCATCACGTTGAAGTGAAAGGATCGAAATTGCGGTTTCGTTTTCGGGGCAAGAGCGGCATTTCCCACGAGGTTGACGTGACCGACCGGCATATTGCAAAGATCGTTTCCAAACTCCAGGACCTGCCCGGCCAGGACTTGTTTCAATATCTTGATGACGACGGCGAGGTTCGCGATGTGACGTCGCAGGATGTAAACGATTACCTGCGCGAAATCGCCAATGAAGATTTCAGTGCCAAGGATTTCCGGACCTGGGCCGGAACAGTCATGGCCGCGATTGCTTTGCAGGCGGTAGGCGCTTTCGAGACGAAGAAACAGGCCAAGGCTAACATCAAGAACGCAATCGGCGCGGTCTCGAAGGTGTTAGGCAACACCCCGGCGATCTGCCGGAAATGTTATATTCACCCGGCCGTGCTCGAAACCTATCTCAGCGGTGACGCCATCGAAGGTCTGAAGCAAAAAACGAAAGACGCGCTGGAGAGCGAAGAGATCGATTTGCGGAAGGGCGAAGCGGCGATTCTCAAATTTCTCCAGGCGCGATTGGAAAAAAAGGCGGCCTAGGCAACGCGGCTTTCACCGCCGCCACCGCGCCATGGCGACTGCGCTAAATCGACGTTAGCGCCAACCTGGCTAACGCCTAAATGGGAAATCCTGCTTAGCGCGCGGCGGTCGCTTTTTGACTGAGGGTGGCGAAATTCGGAGTGTTGAACTCGATCTTCTTGGTCCCCTGCATCACCACGATTTGCCACGCCGCCAGCCGGTCCTTGTGCCGGTCGGACGTGCCATGCAGGTGGCCGCCAAGATGATACTGACCAATGTCGAGTTCAGCCTGATGCCCGAATTGAAGAGGCTCCAATTTTTGGGTGCCTTTGTAACGGGCAATATCTTCCTTTTCGGTGCCGGTCCAGCGCTGCACCAGCACCACATAATCAATCGTGCTCTCCGGCGCATCTTTCATCGAGACATTTTTAAACGTCGCTTTTAGCGACATTTCCTGGCTGACCTCAGTTGTGAGCGTGTTCGGGTTCACCGCGGCCCCTTTTTCCGAAACCAGCTTCGGCACCACCTCGACGCGCAGCCCTTCCTTCTCCGCTGCCACCAGCGGCAGACTGAACAGGCAGACTACCAGCAATGTCGCAACCCTAACCGATTGGTTTAACCACGTTGTCATGGAACGAAATGAAGCAGGTTCGAGCTTGGGACGCCAGATTGTTTCGCGATTCGGCTTCGAATTCTTAAAAAGAATTGAGCATCAAGGTTTTAAGCCTAACGCCTGCCGCTGTTTCACCCGCCCTTTAGCTAACGACCGCGCTTTGGAGTGGCTTTTGGTTTGCTACTCTTACGGACGGTGATGGTGTCCGCCGGACTGGGTGACGCTTCGGGATATGTTTTCGTGCTCGGCCAGATCAGCCGCCACGGCTGGGTTTTGATGGTTTCGCTGAATGCAGCCACGTTGCGTCCCACTGGTTCGATCTCGTTCATTACCGACTTCAACCTTTCGGATGTTGACCGGAAATTGCGAAGGGTCACCTCTATGTTGTCGTTCTTCTTCAATTGATCGCTGATGTTTTGAATGTTCTTGAGCGACAGCGTCAACGCCCCATCGTCTGCCGTTAGTTCAACCAGGTTTTCGCCAAAGCTCTTGAATTGAACGAGCGCCTGATTCAGTTCCGAGCTTTGATCGGTTAGCCGGGCGAGATTCTGCGCGGTGGCCTGAAGTTCCTTCATGGTGTTGGTGGCCTCGTTAGCCACCGGCTGAACGATATCGAGCAGTTTGGCAGCGGCTTCAGAGAAATCGGGCGCGCGTTCGCCGGCAAAAATTTGATTATCGACCGCGCGTCCGGAAGCTTCGGTTCCTTGAGTGAAGTCGATGGCGTATTCGCCCAGTAGACCCAGCGTAACCATTCGCACCAACGCATCGCGGTAAACTTGCGCGCTCTTATCCACTTGCACATCGATGCGCACTTCGAATTTAGGTTTGCCATCGGCCGGTGTCGGTGACGTGCCCGGTGGCGGCGGATGCATTGCCGCGGCCGCCTGGCGCGCCCCGCGTTCCTCCTCGGGAGTCACCGGCGAATAAAGTTTCTGGACCTGTCCGATTTTTCGACCAGCCAGCAATACCGGGGCGCCCAGCTTGATGCCCGCGGCATTGTCGAAGTAGACCTTATACGTAGCCAATGGCCGGAATAGGCCGGGCGATCCAAGGAGGATCAGCGTCCCGACCAAAATCGCGATGGTGCCGAGGACCAGGAGGCCGGTTAGGATTTCATTTCGTCGCAATTGCATCTTGGGTGCCTTCCAGAATCGGTCCTTCGGTGCTTCCGCTCAAGAACTGGTGAACGACCGGGTTTTTAGAGTTTTTGAATTCATCGGGCGGAGCATCTTCAATGATCTTTCCGTGATACAACATAGCCATGCGGGTGCCGACGCGAAATGCGCTGGCCATTTCATGGGTGACAACGATTGAAGTCACTTTTTGCTGATCGGTCAGGTTGATAATCAATTCGTCGATTACTGAGCTGATTACCGGATCAAGACCGGCAGTCGGCTCGTCAAACAAGATCAACTCCGGTTCCATTACCAGGGCCCGGGCCAGACTTACGCGCTTTCGCATGCCGCCGCTCAACTCCGATGGCAGGAGCTCTTTCGAATCTTTCATTCCCACCATCTCCAATTTTTCATCGACGATGCGTTCGATTTCCCCCCGGGACATGTCGGTCAATTCCTCCAGCGGCAGGGCAACATTGCCCCGGACGGTGCGGGAGCTCAGCAGAGCGGAATATTGATATACCATTCCGATTTGGCGTCGCACCTGTTGTAATTTGCGACGGGTCAGCCGCGGAATCTCGAACTGTTTGAAGAACACCGTTCCGACGTCCGCGTTCAACATCCCGAGGATCAAACGAAGAATTGTGCTCTTGCCGCTGCCGCTTTGACCCATAACGACCAGCCGCTCCTGCGGGTTCACGGTAAGCGTCACCCCGTCGAGGACTTTCTTTTCCTCGAACACCTTTTCCACGTCGCGTAGCTGAACTACGTAAGGGGCGGCGGTGGTCACGGGAAGAAAATGACGTAGACCACGTTGTAGACGGTATCGAACCCGATCACGGTAGCGATCGCGGTCACGACGCTTGATGTAGTTGATGTTCCCACGCCCTGGGCGCCGCCTTTAACCGTTAGGCCGCGGTAACAGGCGATGGCGGCAATCAGCAAACCGAACATGAGGCTTTTCAGCACCCCGGTGATGATGTCGCGGATCAGCAGTGAGTCTTTAACCAGATCGACGAAATAGACGAAAGCGATGCTGAAGTAGGCATAGGAAATCAAGCTGCTGGCGAAAATCGCGGCGATGTTTGCAATGGTGGACAGGCACGGCATCAGAAGCACAAGCGCGACCACACGCGGCGCCACCAGAAACCGCAACGGGCCAATGCCCATCGCTTCAATCGCTTCGACCTCTTCGTTGACTTTCATGGTGCCGAGTTCGGCGGTGAACGCGGCGCCGATGCGGGCCGCCAGCATAATGCCGGTGATCAGGGGACCGAGTTCGCGGGTGAACGCGATCGCAACTAGCCCCGGAATCAAGCGCTCGGTGCCGAAACGTTGCAGCTGATAACCGGTCAGCAGCGCCATCGTTAGACCGAGAAAAAATGAAACCAGACCTACCAATGGCACCGAATCGACCCCGGCCCGCTGAGCGTGACGGAAGAAAATCGAAGCGGCAAACGGCCGGCGACCCTGGCGGATGTTGTCCACGGTCTCGCCGAAAGTATCGACCACGAACCAGAACATGGCCCCGAGCTGGGCCAGGAACGCGCGCCCGGCTTCTCCGAAACCAAGCACCGCAATCGTTTCCGCTGCGCTCGGCTGGCTGGTCTGAGTATTCGCCATTTCGACCGGGAAGTTGGCCGGAATTGCGGTGGGGGAAAGCGGAAAGTGCAGTTGGCGGTTCGTAAGCAGCATCGCCCGCGAAGCGGCCGATTCCATCTCACCACCAATTGCACTTGCACGGCATCGGCGCGGTCGACATGTCGTCGGGCAGGCTTAACCTATTAAATGAATGTTCGCCGCCGTTTGCACGTTTGCATAACTGCTCTGGTGTTATTTACTCTGGCTGCGCAATTGGAAGCACAGGAAGATTCTCCCGCGGTTAGAACATCACCCGGCGCACAAATGACTCAACCGGGTTCGAAGATCGCTTTCGCCGTCCATGGCGGTGCTGGAACGATCGATCGCGACAAGATGACCGCCGAAAATGAAAAAGCGTATCGCGACGGTCTCGAGAAAGCGCTGAAGGCCGGCTACGAAATACTACAACGCGGCGGCTCCAGTCTTGATGCCGTCGAAACCGCCGTTCGTTTGCTAGAAGATGATCCCCATTTCAACGCCGGAAAAGGCGCGGTGTTCAACCGTGAAGGCGTCAACGAACTCGATGCATCGATCATGGATGGAAAAACCCTGAAGGCCGGTGCGGTAGCCTGCGTCCGGCGAATCAAAAATCCGATTAGTCTCGCGCGACTCGTTATGGAAAAAACATCGCACGTTATGCTCGATCGCGCGGGAGCGGAAGCGTTCGCGAAAGAACAGGGGATTGAACTCGTTGATCCAAAATATTTTTTTACCCAGGAACGATGGGATGCGCTTCAGAAAATGAAAGCGAAGGCCAAACGAGGTGCCGGCACCGGCCAGCCATACCATCTTTCTAACCAGGATGTTCACGGCACAGTCGGCGCCGTCGCGCTGGATCAAAAGGGAAACCTGGCCGCCGCCACCTCAACCGGTGGCATGATCAACAAACGACCGGGCCGCATCGGCGATTCGCCGATTATTGGCGCCGGCACTTACGCCAATAACGCCACCTGCGCCGTTTCAGGAACAGGTGATGGAGAATATTTCATTCGCGCCGCGGTGGGCCACCAGGTTTCCAGCTTGATGCAATATCAAGGCCTGTCGGTCGAAACGGCCGGAGCAGCGGCGATTAAGCAGGTTGGTGAGCTCGGCGGTACTGGCGGTTTGATTGCCCTCGACCGCAACGGCCAGATCGCCATGCCGTTTAATACCGACGGTATGTACCGCGGCCGGGTCGATTCTTCGGGAAAATTTATCATCGAGATTTACAGGTAGCGCCGAATCTGCTTTGTCCATCCGTCCATGCTTCCCTCGTTTTCTGCCGTAATCCCGGCCTTTAACGAAGCCAATCGCATCCGCGAGTCTTTGCTGCTGACGCTCAGCTACTTAAAAAAATTCTCTCCTGACAGCGAATTGATCGTCATCAATGATGGTTCCACCGACTCGACCGGGACGGTTGCTCGCGACGCTTTGGCCAAGGCGGAAGTCGAGACGCATTTGCTCGAAAATTTCCCAAACCGCGGCAAAGGCGCGGCGGTGCGGAAAGGGCTCCTGGCCGCGACGCGGCCCATCGGGTTGTTCTTCGATGCGGACCTGTCCACGCCGCTCGACGAAATTCCGAAGGTAATAGAACCAATCGCGAACGGAGAAGTGGACATTGCCTTCGGATCGCGCGGGCTGGATCGCTCATTGATAGGCACCCGGCAATCGTGGCGACGCGAACAAGGGGGACGGGTGTTCAACCTGATTGTCCGACTATCGACCGGTCTGCCTTTCTGGGACACCCAGTGCGGGTTCAAAGCGTTTCGGCTTGAGGTATGCCGGCCGGTTCTCCGATCCGGGGGCATCGACGGTTTCGCGTTCGACGTCGAGCTGTTGTACCGCGCCTATCGAGCCGGCTTGAGATTGCGCGAAGTTCCGGTGAGATGGAACCATAGCGAGGGCAGCAAAATTGAGCTGGTGCGCGACAGCGTCCGAATGTTCCGGGAAGTAATGACGTTACGAAAAAATGTGGCGCTCAATACCGCTTCGATTGACGGTCAATCGTCGGCCGCAGCCTAACAACTTCACCGGGCCTTAAAACCGGGCGATTTGTTCAAGGAACGGCCATGCCATCCGGCTCGGCTCCAGTTCGCCGAACTAAAACAAACGCCGCCGCCCGGCTCAAAATTATAAGCGAACATAAACCGCGGCCACGACCCCAAAAATCCTCTGCGGAGGCGCCGATTAAGCAAAATGTCGCGTTGTTAGACTTGACTGCTTTAAGCAGTCAAGTTCCGGGCGACGCATTCGGGCGAGGGAAACTGTCACGCTTGGTAACGCGGACGAACCGGCCTGAGCCGGGACAGACGTTCAAGCAGTCCCCTCTGGTTTCGAAACGCCGTTGCCTCGTCGCCTGATTATTTTTTTACGATCTCGGCGTTCTCCAGCATCGCCATCCCGCCGCGTTCGGCCAGTTTGCCCCTTAGCGTAATCGTCTTGCCGCAATGTTCCACTAACTGGTCGTTCATCGGCTTGTGTTCGCCGACCACCAGATATGCCTTGCCCTGGCTGACAATCCCCACTGGTCCTCCGTCCTTTACGCAGGTGGCCGCGCATTGCGCGTGTTTTTCGCCCATCGCGTTATGATCGATGTAACACATCAGATCCACGATCTCGCCCCTGATTTCGCGGTTCGAACCCGACGTCAGTTTATCCTTATCATCAGGCTTGGAATGATCATGGCCTTCATGGGCGACTGCGATTACGGCCAAAGAAATCGTTAGGGCGAAAAAAAGTGTGGGCGTGATGGTGAGTTTCATATGCTAAATCGATTCAAGTGGGACTGGCCATGGGAACAATCTTCGACTGAATGGCGCGGTCAATACCCGGGGTGATTTGGCGAGCACCCCCTGGCCGGCGCGCCATCGCCAGGGTGGGGCATCATGTCAACCCCATCTGCGGTAGTTTCCCGCCCGCTTACCGAAGCCGGTAGATCGCGACCAACCCGTGCGAAA